>NZ_JBRBDK010000007.1:0-161530 GCF_052805135.1 Agromyces arachidis | reverse complement strand
ACCCGCTCGTCTCGATCGCGCCTACTTCGGCTGCATGCGGATCGCGCCGTCGAGGCGGATCGTCTCGCCGTTCAGCATGGGGTTGGCGACGATCGAGCGCACCAGCGCCGCGTACTCGGCCGGGTGCCCGAGCCGGGACGGGTGCGGCACCTGCTGCTCGAGCGACGTGCGTACGTCGTCGGGCATCCCGGCCATCATCGGCGTCTCGAAGATGCCCGGGGCGATCGTGACGACCCGGATGAGCAGCTTGGACAGGTCGCGCGCGACCGGCAGCGTCATCCCCGCGACCCCGGCCTTCGCCGCCGCGTAGGCCGCCTGGCCGACCTGCCCGTCGAAGGCGGCCACGGAGGCCGTGTTCACGATCACGCCGCGCTCGAGCGTCGCCGGGCCGCCCGGGACGCCCGATGCGACGGGCTCGTTGCCGGCGATGGCCGCCGCCGCGAGGCGCAGCACGTTGAACGTGCCGACCAGGTTGACCCGGATGGTGCGCTCGAACGCGTCGAGCGGCGCCGGGCCGTCGCGACCCACCGTGCGGTTCGCGGTGACGATGCCGGCGCAGTTGACGGCGACACGGAGCGGCGCGAGCGCGGATGCCGCGGCGACCGCCTCGGCGACCTGCGCCTCGTCGGCGACGTCGGCCGCGACGAACCGGGCGTGCTCGCCGAGCTCGGCCGCAGCCTGCTCGCCGCGCGGGCCGGGCAGGTCGACGATGACCACGTGCGCGCCGCCGTCGATGAGGGCCTGCGCCGTCGCACGCCCGAGTCCGGACGCGCCGCCGGTGACGATCGCGGATGCTCCGCTGAGTTCCATGTCGTTCCTTCCTTCCGTGCCGCGCGAAGACGCGGCACGCCGTGGTGGTCGGCGAGGCGACGCGGTGGCGCGTCGTCTCGCGTGAGTCGGCCGGTCAGACCCGTTCGATGATCGTCGCGTTGGCCATGCCGCCGCCCTCGCACATCGTCTGGAGCCCGTAGCGTCCGCCCGTCGCCTCGAGGTGGTTCACGAGGGTCGTGAGCAGGCGCGTGCCGCTGGAGCCGAGCGCGTGCCCGAGCGCGATCGCGCCGCCGCGCGGGTTGAGCTTCGCGGCGTCGGCCCCGGTCTCGGCGAGCCAGGCGAGCGGAACGGAGGCGAACGCCTCGTTCACCTCGTAGGCGTCGATGTCGTCGTGGCCGAGGCCTGCGCGCTCGAGCACCTTCGCGGTGGCGGGGATGACGCCCGTCAGCATCGTGATCGGGTCGCTGCCCACCACGGAGAACGCCCGGAAGCGCGCCCGCGGCTCGAGGCCGAGCTGTTCGGCGGCCTCGGCGCTCATGATCAGCGCGGCCGAGGCGCCGTCGGTCAGCGGCGAGGAGTTGCCGGCGGTGATCCGCCAGTCGAGGTCCGGGAAGCGCTCGGCCAGCCGGTCGGTCCGGAATGCCGGGTCCAGCCCGGCCAGCGACTCGACCGTGGTCGCCGGCCGCACCGTCTCGTCGGCGAGCGAGTCGACGCCCGGCACCGGTACCACCTCGGTCGCGAAGGCGCCCGACTCCCCGGCCTCGGCGGCGAAGCGGTGCGAGCGGGCCGCGAACTCGTCGAGCCGCTCGCGCGAGAGGTCCCAGCGGTCGGCGATCAGCTCCGCCGACACGCCCTGGTTCACCAGGCCGTCCGGGTACCGGGCGTGCACGCGCGACCCGTACGGGTCGGCGCCCGCGGCGCTCGAGCCGAGCGGCACCCGGCTCATCGACTCGACCCCGCAGGCGATCACGACGTCGGCCTGGCCGGCCATCACGGCCTGAGCCGCGAAGGTCGCCGCCTGCTGGCTCGACCCGCACTGCCGGTCGATCGTCGTGCCGGGCACGGTCTCGGGGAAGCCCGCCGCGAGCACGGCGTTGCGGACCGCGTTGTACGACTGCTCGCCGACCTGGCTGACGCAACCGCCGATCACGTCGTCGACGAGACCGGGATCGAGGTCGTTCCGGTCGACGAGCGCGGTGAGCACCCCCGCGAGCAGGTCGACCGGGTGGATCGCGCTCAGCATGCCTCCGGGCTTGCCGCGCCCAACGGGAGTTCGGATGACGTCGACGATGACGGCTTCACGGGTCATGCCGACCAGCCTAGTTTCCGGGGCCGGGACGCCGCCGCCGCGGCGTCCGCTCAGCCGACCTCGGCGACCTCGGGCACGGCTGCCGCGACGACCTGCTCCACGCGCACCGGCTGGCGCTCGGGGAGCACCACCGGGTGGGTGCCGGCCATCGCCTCGATGACCCGGACCACCTGGCAGGAGTAGCCGTACTCGTTGTCGTACCAGACGTAGAGCACGACGTCGGTGCCGTCGGCGATGGTCGCCAGCCCGTCGACGATGCCCGCCCGGTGCGAGCCGACGAAGTCGGTGGAGACGACCTCGGCCGACTCGATGTAGTCGACCTGCTGGCGCAGCGGCGAGGTCAGCGACACCTGGCGGAGGAAGGCGTTCAGCGTCGCCTTGTCGGTCGGGCGCTCGAGCTGCAGGTTCAGGATGGCGAGGCTCACGTCGGGGGTGGGAACGCGGATCGCGGACCCGGTGAGCTTGCCCTCGAGCGCCGGCAGCGCCTTCGAGACGGCCTTGGCGGCGCCCGTCTCGGTGATCACCATGTTGAGCACGGCGGAGCGACCGCGACGGTCGCCCTTGTGGAAGTTGTCGATGAGGTTCTGGTCGTTCGTGAACGAGTGCACCGTCTCGACGTGGCCGCGCACGATGCCGTAGGCCTCGTCGACGGCCGCGAGCACGGGCGTGATCGCGTTCGTGGTGCACGAGGCCGCTGAGAGGATGCGGTCGTCGTCGCCGATGACGTCGTGGTTGATGCCGTGCACGATGTTCTTGATGGCGCCCTTGCCCGGTGCCGTGAGCAGCACGCGGGCGACGCCGGTCGACTCGAGGTGGCGGCTGAGGCCCGCCTCGTCGCGCCAGCGACCGGTGTTGTCGACGACGATCGCGTCGGAGATGCCGTAGGCGGTGTAGTCGATCGTGCCGGGGTCGTCGGAGTAGATCACCTGGATGAGCGTGCCGTTCGCGAGGATGGTGTTCGCCTCCTCGTCGACCGTGATCGTGCCCTGGAAGGGGCCGTGCACCGAGTCGCGGCGCAGCAGGCTCGCCCGCTTCTGCAGGTCGTTCTCGGCGCCCTTGCGCACCACGATCGCGCGCAGGCGCAGGTTCTGCCCGCCGCCGGCGTGGGCGATGAGGATGCGGGCGAGCAGGCGGCCGATGCGCCCGAAGCCGTAGAGCACCACGTCGGTGCCGGATGCCGCGGGCTCGCCGGCGTCGACGAGCACCGGCGCGAGCTCGGCGCGGAGGAAGTCGACGAGGTCGGTGCCGGGCGCGGCCGCGTGGAACCGCGAAACCAGGCGCGCGACGTCGATCGATGCGGGTCCGGGGCCGATCTCGGCGAGTGCCTCGAGCACCCGCATGGTGTCGTCGAGGTCGAGCTCGACGTCGCCCGCCTGCCGGGCGAACCGGTGCGCCTTCAGCAGCTCGACGGCGGACCGGTTGATGAGGCGACGGCCGTGGATCGAGGTCACGACCCCGTGGCGGCGGTAGAGCCCGCCGATGAGCGGGATCATCCGCTCGGCCAGCTCCTCTCGGGAGATCCATTCCTCGCGGCGGGCGTCGAACTCGTGGCTCACGGTTGTCCTCTCGGCCGCGAGGCTGGGGCGTCGTCGGCCATCGTGCGGGCCGAACGCCTTGGTGGCAGCGTCGACCACGGGGTTTCCGAAGGGGATGCCTCGATGATAGCGGCCGGCCGACGGCGGGCCGGTGTACGCGGCGGCGGACCGCCCTGTGCGCGGGCGCCGTCGCGGCGACCGCCGAGCGGAGGCCGTGGTCAGGCGGCGACGTCGTCCACGAAGGCGATGTCGTACTCGGCGATGCGCTGCGGAACGCCGTCGAAGGCGGCGGCGCGCGCGGTGGAGGCGAGGTACGCCTGTTCCAGGGCGCGAAAGGCCTCGACATCTCCCGGGGCGCTCACCGCCCAGACGAAACGGTTCTGCTCTCGGATGCCGTAGGCGAACTCGATCGCGAAGCCGAGCTCGGCGCGCACCCGCGGCATCCACTCGTTCCACCAGGAGAGGAAGGCATCGTACTCCCCGTCGACGAGGAGGTACCGGCGGAGCTGGATGGTCGTCACCCGAGCCATTCTGCCCGCTCGGATCGGCGTGTGACGACGCGACGGGACTGGGCCGCGACCGTGCTGCGCGCCATCTGCACCGTCCCACTCGTGATGCTCGTATACGATTTCGCATATTAAATCGCACATGCCGTCGTGTAGCATCGCGACCAGGAGCTCGACGACGAAGTGGAGAGACATGCTCGACGCAGCACGCATCGCGGAGATCGCCGACGAACTCGCCGCCGCCGACCGCGACCGCACCACCGTCCCGCTGCTGACCGCCCGGACCCCGGGCATGACGGTCGAGGACGCCTACGCGGTGCAGCGCGTGTGGACCGAGCGCGCGGTCGAGCGCGGAAGACGGGTCGTCGGACGCAAGATCGGGCTGACCTCCAAGGTGATGCAGGTCGCCACGGGCATCAGCGAGCCCGACTACGGCGTCATCCTCGACGACATGGTGCACGAGTCCGGCGCCGTGATCGAGCATTCGCGCTTCTCGAACGTGCGCGTCGAGGTCGAGCTCGCGTTCGTCCTCGCGAAACCGCTGCGAGGTCCCGGCACCACCATCTTCGACGTGCTCGACGCGACCGCCTACGTCGTGCCCGCGCTCGAGATCCTCAACTCGCACATCGAGCTGCAGGGCCGCACCATCGTCGACACGATCTCCGACAACGCGGCGATGGGCGCGATGGTCGTCGGCGGCACGCCGGTCAGGGTCGACGCAGTCGACCTGCGTTGGGTTTCCGCGCTGCTCTACCGGAACGAGACGATCGAGGAGTCGGGCGTCGCCGGCGCCGTGCTCGGCCACCCGGCGATGGGCGTCGCCTGGCTCGCCGACAAGCTCGCGCAGCACGGCCAGTCGCTCGAGGCCGGCGAGATCGTGCTCGCCGGATCGTTCACGCGGCCGATGTGGGTCGAACGCGGCGATACCGTCCACGCCGAGTACGGACCCCTGGGGGCGATCACGTGCCGATTCGCATGAACCTCCCCGAGACGTTCGCCGCCCGCCTCGCCCGCGCCGACCGCCCGCTGGTGGGGCTCTGGGCCTGCTCGGGCAGTCCGGTCATGGCCGAGATCCTCGCCGGCAGCGGCGTGGACTGGGTGCTCGTCGACGCCGAGCACTCGCCCAACGGGCTCGAGTCGATCCTCGCGCAGCTCTACGCCGTGTCCGCCTACCCGGTCGCACCGGTCGTGCGGGTGCCCATCGGCGACACCGTCGTGATCAAGCAGGTGCTCGACCTGGGTGCGCAGAACCTGCTCGTGCCCATGGTCGACACCGCCGAGCACGCGGAGGAACTCGTCCGCGCCATCCGCTACCCGGCGTCCGGTGTACGGGGCGTCGGCGCCTCGCTCGCCCGCTCGTCGCGCTGGAACCGCGTTCCGGGCTACCTGGCGGACGCCTCGTCCACCATCAGCCTCACCGTGCAGGTCGAGTCGGCGGCCGCCGTCGCCGCGGTCGACGAGATCGTCGCCGTCGACGGGGTCGACGCGATCTTCGTGGGACCGGCCGATCTTGCCGCGTCGATGGGGCGGCTCGGCCAGCCGTCGCACCCGGAGGTGGTCGAGGCCGTGCTCACCGCCCTGCGGTCCGCCCGGGCTGCGGGCAAGCCCGCCGGGGTCAACGCGTTCGTTCCGGAGGAGGCCGAGCGGTACCTCGAGGCGGGCGCCGCGTTCGTCGCCGTCGGCGCCGACGTGTCGATCACCGCCCGGGCGTCGGAGGCGCTCGCAGACCGCTTCATCGGCGGACGGGCCGGAGGATCCGAGGCCGGCGACGCGCCGCGCCCCTCGTACTGAGCGGTTGTCGCACGCCGGCTCGATCGTATACGATTTCAGATACACAGAGACGAGGACGTTCATGACGATCGCCATCCCCACCCCCGGCAAGGTCATCGCCGTGCACCTCAACTACCCCTCGCGCGCCGCGCAGCGCGGCCGCACGCCGGCCGTGCCGAGCTACTTCCTCAAGCCGTCGAGCTCCCTCGCGGCATCCGGCGACGGACTCGAGCGACCGGCCGGAACCGAGCTGCTCGCCTTCGAGGGCGAGATCGCCCTCGTCATCGGCGAGCCGGCGCGCCGGGTCTCCCCCGCCGACGGCTGGCGGCACGTGGCCTCCGTCACCGCCGCGAACGACTTCGGCGTCTACGACCTGCGGGCCGCCGACAAGGGCTCGAACGTGCGCTCCAAGGGCGGCGACGGCTTCACCCCCATCGGCCCCGCGCTCATCCCCGCCGCCGACGTCGCACCCGACGGCCTGCGCGTGCGCACCTGGGTCAACGGCGAACTCGTGCAGGAGGACACGAGCGACACCCTGCTCTTCCCGTTCGGCCGGCTCGTCGCCGACCTGTCGCAACTCATGACCCTCGAGACCGGCGACGTCATCCTGACGGGCACGCCCGCGGGCTCGTCGGTGGTCGTGCCCGGCGACGTCGTCGAGGTCGAGGTCGATGCCCCGGACGCCGCGGGCTCGCCCACCTCGGGCCGGCTGGTCACCGGCATCACTGCGGGCACGACGCCGTTCGGCGACTTCGGCGCGAAGCCGGCCGTCGACGACCACCAGCGCATCGAGGCCTGGGGCTCGGAGGCCGAGCACGCCGCCGCCGTCGCCGCGGGGCGCGCGACACCGCTCGAGGCCGGCAACCGGGCCGAGCCCGCGGATGGCGCCGGCGCCGGGTTCGAGCTCACCGACGAACTCCGCGACCGGCTCTCGACCGTCGCCGTGGCGACCCTGTCGGTCGCGCTCCGCAAGCGCGGCTACCACGACGTGTTCATCGAGGGCGTGTTCGCGAACCACCCGAGCGACCGCATCGTCGGCCGGGCGCGCACGCTGCGGTTCATCCCCGCGCGGCCCGACCTGTTCGCCGCGCACGGCGGCGGGTACAACGCCCAGAAGCGCGCGTTCGACACGGTCGGCGCGGGCGAGGTGCTCGTCGTCGACGCCCGCGGCGAGCGCGGGACCGGCACCGTCGGCGACGTGCTGGCCCTGCGCGCGAAGGTGCGCGGCGCCGCCGGCATCGTGACCGACGGCGGCGTGCGCGACTTCGACGCGGTCGCCGGGATCGGCATCCCGGTGTTCTCACAGGGCCCGCACCCGAGCGTGCTCGGCCGCCGGCACGTGCCGTGGGAGACCGACGTGACGATCGCCTGCGGCGGCGCCGCGGTGCAGCCGGGCGACGTGATCGTCGGCGACGGCGACGGCGTGATCGTGATCCCGCCGCACCTCGTCGCCGAGGTCGCCGCCGAGGCCGCCGAGCAGGATGCCGCCGACGCGTGGGTCGCGGAGCGGGTCGCCGAGGGCGAACCCGTCGACGGCCTGTTCCCGATGGACGCGGAGTGGCGCGCGCGGTACGAGCGCGCGCGGACCGAGGGCGGCCCACGATGAGCGCCGAGAGCAAGGCCCAGCGCGCCTACCGGTTCGTCCGCGAGCGCATCGACGACGGCCGGTACGTGCCCGGCTACCGCCTGGTGCTCGGCCAGATCGCGCGCGAACTCGACGTGTCCGTCGTGCCGGTCCGGGAGGCGATCCGCCTGCTGGAGGCGGAGGGCCTCGTGACGTACGAGCGGAACGTCGGCGCCCAGGTCGCGCTGGTGAAAGAGACCGAGTACCTGCACACCATGCAGACCCTCGCCCTCGTCGAGGGGTACGCCACCGGAATGTCGGCGCCGAGCGCATCGCCGGACCAGCTGCGCCGGGCGCGCGAGGTGAACGAGCGGATGCGACGCACCCTCGACGACTTCGACCCGCACCGGTTCACCGAGCTCAACCGCGAGTTCCACTCGATCCTGTTCGAGACCTGCCCCAACCCGCACGTGCTCGACCTCGTGCACCGCGGGTGGAATCGCATGAAGGTGCTCCGCGACTCCTCGTTCAGCTTCGTGCCCGGCCGGGCCCGCGAGTCCGTCGAGGAGCACGAGCGCATCGTCGAGCTCATCGAGCAGGGCGCCGACCCGCTCGACGTCGAGCTCGCCGCCCGCCGTCACCGCACGGCGACGCTCGACGCGGTGCTCGCCTACCAGTCCGAGCACAAGACCCCGGCGACGGATGCCGCATCCGCGCCGGCCACGACCCCACCCGCACCCGAGCCCGGCGCCGGCGCCCCGGCATCCGCTTCGACCCTGGAGGCCACCGCATGACCCACCACGTCCCCGAGGGGCTGCCCGAGCGCATCCGCCACTACATCGACGGCGAGTTCGTCGACTCCGTCGGCGGCGAGACCTTCGACGTGCTCGACCCCGTGTCCAACGAGGTGTACGTCCAAGCAGCGGCGGGCCGGCAGGCCGACATCGACCTCGCCGTCGCCGCCGCGCGGCGCGCCTTCACCGAAGGCCCGTGGCCGCGGATGCTGCCGCGCGAGCGCTCGCGCGTGCTGCACCGCATCGCCGACCTCGTCGAGTCGCGCGACGCGCGCCTGGCCGAGCTCGAGACGTTCGACACGGGCCTGCCGATCACGCAGGCGCTCGGCCAGGCGCGCCGCGCGGCCGAGAACTTCCGCTTCTTCGCCGACCTGATCGTCGCGCAGGCCGACGACACCTACAAGGTGCCCGGGCGCCAGGTGAACTACGTCAACCGCAAGCCGATCGGCGTCGCCGGCCTCATCACGCCGTGGAACACGCCGTTCATGCTCGAGTCGTGGAAGCTCGCGCCCGCGATCGCCACCGGCAACACCGTCGTGCTGAAGCCCGCCGAGTTCACGCCGCTGTCCGCGTCGCTGTGGGCCGAGATCTTCGAGGAGGCCGGGCTGCCGCAGGGCGTCTTCAACCTCGTGAACGGGCTCGGCGAGGAGGCGGGCGACGCGCTCGTGAAGCATCCCGACGTGCCGCTCATCTCGTTCACGGGCGAGAGCCGCACCGGGCAGATCATCTTCGGCAACGCCGCGCCCTTCCTGAAGGGCCTGTCGATGGAGCTCGGCGGCAAGAGCCCGGCCGTGGTCTTCGCCGACGCCGACCTCGACGCGGCGGTCGACGCGACCATCTTCGGCGTGTTCTCGCTGAACGGCGAGCGCTGCACGGCCGGCAGCCGCATCCTCGTCGAGCGGTCGGTGTACGACGCGTTCGTCGAGAAGTACGCGGCGCAGGCCAAGCGCGTCGTCGTCGGCGACCCGCACGACCCGAAGACCGAGGTCGGCGCGCTCGTGCACCCCGAGCACTATGACAAGGTGATGTCCTACGTCGAGATCGGCAAGGGCGAGGGTCGCCTCGTCGCCGGCGGCGGCCGGCCCGAGGGCTTCCCGACCGGCAACTACGTCGCCCCGACGGTCTTCGCGGACGTCGCGAAGGACGCCCGGATCTTCCAGGAGGAGATCTTCGGGCCGGTCGTCGCGATCACGCCGTTCGACACCGACGAGGAGGCGCTCGAACTCGCCAACGGCGTGAAGTACGGCCTCGCCGCCTACATCTGGACCAACGACCTCAAGCGCGCGCACAACTTCTCGCAGGCGGTCGAGGCCGGCATGGTGTGGCTCAACTCCAACAACGTCCGCGACCTGCGCACGCCCTTCGGCGGCGTGAAGGCCTCGGGCCTCGGCCACGAGGGCGGCTACCGCTCGATCGACTTCTACACCGACCAGCAGGCGGTGCACATCACCCTCGGGCCCGTGCACAACCCGACGTTCGGCAAGCAGGAGCACCACGAGGAGACCGACCTCGACGACCCGGATCCCCGCTGACGACATCCCGCCGACCGCGACATCCCGCCGACCCATCTCACGCAAGGACGCTGACATGACCCACCGCACCCAGCCATCGCACCGTGATGGCATGACCCGCACCTCCTCGGGCTTCTTCGTCTCACAGGAGGCGCCGATCCGCTCCGAGAACCCGATCCCGACCCCGTCGGCGCCCGCGCCCGACATCCTGCGCTGCGCCTACATGGAACTGGTCGTCACCGACCTCGAGGCCAGCCGCGACTTCTACGTCGACGTGCTCGGCCTGACGGTGACCGAGGAGGACGATGAGACCGTCTACCTACGGTCGCTCGAGGAATTCATCCACCACAACCTCGTGCTGCGGAAGGGTCCGGTGGCAGCGGTCGCCGCGTTCTCGTACCGCGTTCGCACGCCCGAGGACCTCGACCGGGCCGTGGCCTTCTACTCCGAGCTCGGATGCCGCGTCGAGCGGCGCGCCGAGGGCTGGACGAAGGGCATCGGCGAGTCGGTGCGCGTCGAGGACCCGCTCGGCTTCCCGTACGAGTTCTTCCACGAGGTCGAGCACGTCGAACGCCTCGCCTGGCGCTACGACCTCTACACCCCGGGCGCACTCGTCAGGCTCGACCACTTCAACCAGGTGACCCCGGACGTGCCCCGCGCGGTCGCCTTCATGCAGGACCTCGGCTTCCGCGTGACCGAGGACATCCAGGACGACGAGGGCACCGTCTACGCGGCATGGATGCGGCGGAAGCCGACCGTGCACGACACCGCCATGACCGGCGGCGACGGCCCGCGCATGCACCACGTCGCCTTCTCCACGCACGAGAAGCACAACATCCTCGCCATCTGCGACAAGCTCGGCGCGCTGCGGATGTCGGACCGCATCGAGCGCGGCCCCGGCCGGCACGGTGTCTCGAACGCGTTCTACCTCTACCTGCGCGACCCCGACGGGCACCGCGTCGAGATCTACACGCAGGACTACTACACGGGCGACCCCGACAACCCGGTCGTCACGTGGGACGTGCACGACAACCAGCGCCGCGACTGGTGGGGCAACCCCGTGGTTCCCTCGTGGTACACCGAGGCGTCGCTCGTGCTCGACCTCGACGGGAACCCGAAGGAGGTCGTGGCCCGCACGGACGCCAGCGAGATGGCGGTGACCATCGGCGCCGACGGCTTCTCGTACACGCGCCAGGACGACGGCGCGGACTCGCTGCCGGAGTGGAAGCAGGGCGAGTACAAGCTCGGCAACCAGCTCTGAGCCGGTCGTGCCCCGGCGTCCCGGGGGATCCCCGGGATCGGAGCGCCGCCGTTGCCGACGCCCGAGGATAGCGCATCGCGACTCGCGCCGAAATGGCTAGACAATCTAGATTCATCTGTGGTCTCGTAGTTCATGTGATCGCGGACAAGGGAACGACCGCACCGCTGCGGGCGATCACGCATGGGGGGATGACCCCGGGGGGCCGCGGCCCCCCGGGTCTCCACAGCGCCGTCGGCTACAGTGAGCAGCAATGGACATTCCGGACGGCGTGATCGGCATCGCCGGGGGCCGCGAACTCATCGACTTCGAGCTGCTGCTCGAGCGGATGGTCGCCCGCTTCCCGCAGTTCACGCGCGCCGAGATCCATGCGGTCGCGATGATCGAACACGATGCGATCACGGGCGGCGAACTCTACGCCGTCCCCGCCGAACTCGAGGCGGGCCTGATCGAGGCCCTCGAGTCGGAAGACGGGCCCGCCGAAGCGCCCACGACTGCGGCCTGACCTCGGACCGCCCGCCGATCGCCGACGCGAACGGGCATGACGCCGTTCACCCGGCGACTCGTCCCCCACCGCGCCGCATCCGTGCCGCGCCATCGCCACAGAAAGGCACCACCATGAACATCCTGCTGATCATCGTCGCCATCATCGCCGTCATCCTGCTCTTCACCGGCGGCCTCGTGGAGTCGCTCCAGTTCCTGCTCTGGGTCGGCATCGTCCTGCTCGTGCTCGCCGTCATCGTCTGGCTCGTCAGGATGCTCACCGGCAACAAGAGCGTCTGAACCGTCTGAATCATCCGCAGCGGGCCGTCGCGACGACGCGGCGGCCCGTTCGCGTGCCCGGGCGGGGGCCGGCCCGCTCAGTCGGCCTGCGCCGGCTCCGGAGCGTCCTCGCCGAGCTCGGCGTGGTGTCCGTCGGGCTCGGCGAGTTCGACCGCGCCGATCATGCCGTCGAGGAACCGCGCGACCGCCACGAGTTCGTGCGGCTGGAGGGAATCGGCCACGTCGATCATCGCCCGGTGCATGCGTCCGAGCGTCTGGCGCACCTCGGCGTCGCTGCCGGTCGTGCTGACCACGACGAGCGACCTGCGGTCGGTCGGGTGCGGCCGCCGCGTCAGGTGGCCGCTGCGCTCCAGGCGGTCGATGAGCACGGTCGTCGACGCCGTGGAGATGCCGAGCCGCTTGGCCAGCATGCCGGGCGTCAGCACCTCGCCCTCGCGCTCGGCGCGCAGCACGTACCGGAGGGCGAGGAGGTCGGTCTCGCCCATGCCCATCGAATCGCGCGTGCGTCGCCGCATCTCCTGGTCGGCCGAACGGTAGCGGCGCAGCAGGTTCAGGACGTCGACACTGCCGATCCGCGTGGCATCCGGCTCGTACCAGTAACCGCTCGAGTCGAAGCCGGGGGAAGAACGTGACACCCTGACACCCTAGCCAGAGGATGCCTCAGTCGAGGAATGCCGTGGCCGCGTCCTTGAACACGCGCGCGGTGAGCGTCGACACGTGGTCGCGTCCCGGAACGGTCACCAGGTCGCTCCCCCAGTCCAGTGCGAGCTGCTGCACGCCCACCGGAACGGGATCCTCCTCCCCCGCGACGAACAGCACCGGGATGTTCCCCGGGATCGCCAACGGCGCGCCCGCGACGCCCTCCGTGCACGCGAGCAACGCCTCGCGGTCCGCGCCCGCGCGCACCGCGGGACCCAGCACCTGGGCGATCACGCGGTTCCGCGGGGGCACGTCGTCGACCAGGTACGCGCGGACCTCGTCGAGGTCCCACGTCGCGAACAGCTCGGTCGGCCCGGCTCCTCCGACCACGGCGCGACGGACCCGCTCGGGCGCGAGCTCGCACAGCGCGGAGACCACGCGGTTCCCCATCGAGTAGGCGACGACGTCGACCCGCTCGGCGCCGGCGGAATCGAGGACGGACACGAGGTCGGCGCCGAGCCGATCGGGGGCGTACGCGTCGGCGTCGGTCGGCTTGTCGCTCTCGCCGTGGCCGCGGAGGTCGGTCGTGATCACCGTCCGGCCGGCGTCGCGCAGCGCGCTCACCCAGCCTGTCCCCTCCCAGGTGACGACCGAGTCGGACGCGAAGCCGTGCACGAGGAGGACCGGCGGCCGCTCGGCATCGGCGCGCACCTCGCCGTGCACGCGGTACGCGACCAGCACGCCGTCCGGCGCCTCGGCGTGCAGTGCGGGCGCCGAGGCGCGGGCCGGGCTCATGCGCCGGCCCGGCCGTCGGCCGCGTCGGACGCCGCGCCGGAGCCGACGATCGCGGCACCCGCGTGGCCGAGTTCGGCGAGCGCGGCCTCGGAGGACTCCGGGGCCACGCCGGCGATGAGGTCCTGGAGCACGCGCACGTGCTGGCCGTGCTCGAGCGCATCGAGCGCGGAGGCGCGCACGCAGTAGTCCGTGGCGATCCCGACGACGTCGACGTCGGTGATGCCGTGCTCGGCGAGGACCTCGGTGATCGACGCCCCCGCGTCATCCGTGCCCTCGAAGATCGAGTACGCGGGCACCCCCTGCCCCTTGCGGATGTGCACGTCGACCTCCGAGGTGTCGAGCGCCGGATGGTACTCGGCACCCGGCGTGCCGGCCACGCAGTGGCTCGGCCAGGTGGTCACGTAGTCGGGGTCGGCGCCCGTGGCGAAGTGCCCTCCGTTGTCGGAGTCGGCGTCGTGCCAGTCGCGCGACGCCACGACGAGCGCGTAGTCGTCGCGGTGGCCGGCGAGGTGCTCCGTGATGCCCGCGGCGACCGCGGCACCGCCTTCGACGCCGAGCGCACCGCCCTCGGTGAAGTCGTTCTGCACGTCGATGATGAACAGGGCCCGACTCATGACCGGCTCCTTCGCTCCTCGGGTCTGGTGGCGAATCCGCCGACTCCATTCTGTCGCGTGGGCCGGGGCCGTGCCCGGGCCGTCCGTCACATGGATCCGGCGGTTCGCGGTCGTTCGTCCCGGCGCAGGCCCGCCAGGCGGTCAGTCGTCCGCGAGCTCATCCCCGCACCGGTAGAACCCGGTCGCGAGCGTGTCGATCGCCTGCTTGGCCGCCTCGGTGACGTCGCCGAGCGCGTAGATCGCGAAGGTCAGCGTCGTGCCGTCCTGGGCGCGGATGACGCCGGCGAGCGTGTACCCGGTGGTGATCCAGCCGGTCTTGGCGAGCACCGCGCCGTGCGCGACCGCGTTGTCGCCCGCGAACCGGTCGGCGTACGAGAGCGAGCCCCGTTCCCCGGCGACCGGCAGCCCGTCGAGGATCACGCCGAGGTTCGCCTCGCGCGCGTCGACCTTCGCGAAGAGCCTCGTCAGGTACGCCGGCGGAACGGCGTTGTCGGGCGACAGCCCGGACCCGTCGACGACGCGGATGCCGCCGCGCGCGATCCCGTACGTCGCGAGCGCCTGCCGCAGCGCCGGGTCGATCGCGGCGAAGTCGTCGCCGGTCCCGACCTCGATCGCCACGAGCCGCGCGAGCATCTCGGCGACGGTGTTGTCGGAGACGACGAGGGACTTGTCGATGAGCTGCGCGACGGACGGCGACCACACCCGCCCCAGCTCGGCCGCGCCGGCGGGCGCCGTGCCGCGCTCGATCACGGCGACGCCGCCGAGCTCCGCCGCGAACGCGTCGCCGGCACGGCCCACCGGATCGGCGCCCCGGGCGGACACGTTCGCGTAGGGGTCCGCGCGGTCGCCGTCGACCATGAGCGCGGTGATGTTGGGCATGAACCCGAGCCCGAGCTCCGCGGGGTCCCAGCTCGGGTGCCAGGTCTCCCCGCCGAAGAGCGACGCGTCGAGCACGAGCTTCGTCAGCGGCGGGTTGGACGGATCGGCCGCCCACGCTTCGCGGACCTGGCGCGCGAGCTCGTCGAGGTGGGCGGCACCGGGGTACACCGTCTCGCTGCCGCTCGGCGTGCGCGAGAGCGTGACGTCGCCACCCCCGACGAGCACGACCGACCCGGGCTCGGCGCCGCGCACCACCCGGGTCGCGAACCGGTCGTCGGGAGCGAACACGGCGAGCGCCGCCGCGGCGGTGAGGGCCTTCATGACGCTGGCGGTGCGCGACGCGGTGAGCCCGCCGCGATCGAAGAGGACCTCGCCCGTCCCGGCGTTCATGACCTGCGCCTGCAGGTTCGCGAGCCTCGGGTCCGCGGCGAGCCCCGCGACCGAGCAGGTCCGCACCCGCGCGACGGGCTCGGGGGTCGGCGTCGGGGTGGGCGTCGGCGTCGCGGACGGGGTCGGGGTGGGCGAGGCCGACGGCGAGGCCGTGGGCGTCGCGGCGCCTCCCCACGTCGTCGCGGCGAGGACGACCGTCGTCCCGAGCAGGCCGATCGCGGCGACGGCGGCGACGGCGGTCAGCACGCGGTGCCGGGCGACGATCGCGCGGAGGCTCCGCCCGCGGCCGGCCGGCGCCGCCGGCTCGCCGTCGGACGGTTCCCGGCGCATCGCCGGGCCCGCGGCATCCGTGTCGTCGCTCATCCCGGGCATTGTACGGAGGCCGACCGGACGGTGGCCGAGCACCTCCGGCCCGCGGTGCGCGACTCAGGGAGCGTCGCCGGACGCCTCCGCGGGCCGGGATGGTCCGCACACGTCGGCGATGGCGCGGGCGACCACGCCGGTCAACGTGCGGAGCGACGCGATCGACACCCACTCGAGGTCGGCGTGCGCTCCCCCGCCCGCCGGACCGACGAGCACCACCGGGATGCCCGCCTCGGCGATGAGCCCCGCATCGGTCCACCAGGGATCGCCTCGCACGACGGCCGGCGCGCCGGTGGCCGCTTCGACCGCGCCCAGCACGGCGCGGGCGATGAGCGAGTCGGGTTCGGCCTGCATCGCGGGACGCGCGACGAGCCGCTCGACCCGCGTCGGGCGGCTCGTCGCCAGCGCGCGCTCGAGATCGGCCCCGGGATCGGGGTCGCCGGGCAGGGTACGACGTTCGACCACGAGCACGCACCGATCGGCCACGGTCGCCGCATCGGAGCCGCCCTCGATCGTGGCCACGCGCACGCTCCCCGACCCGAGCAGCGGATGGCCCGGCCGCGCCCGGAGCTCCGCGCCGAGGGCTCGGAGCGCGACGAGCCCGTCGAGCGCCCGATCGATCGCGTCCACCCCGAGCTCCGGCTGGGAGCCGTGCGCGGCGACGCCGTCGTACTCGACCCGGTACCAGGCGAAGCCGCGGTGCGCGAGGGTCACGCCCAGGTCGGTCGGCTCGAGCACGATCGCGCCGTCGGGACGCCCGACCGCGTCGGAGCGCACCTCGCCCTCGATCGCCGCGAGCAGGTCCTCCGTGCCGCGCGAACCGTACTCCTCGTCGGCGGCGAAGGCGAGCAGGAGATCGCCGGCGACCTCATCGGCCGCGGCCGCGGCGATCATCGCCGCCGCGAGTCCGCCGGCCATGTCGTACGCCCCACGGCCGACGATGCGGTCGGCGGCCGTCTCCGCTCCCACGGCGTCGACACCGGCATCGCCCGCGCCGCCGACCGTGTCGAGGTGGCCGGCGAGGAGGAGCGTGCGCCCGCGCCCGCTTCCGCGTCGCCGGGCGAGGACGCTCGGACGCCCGGGGTCTTCCCCGACCAGCCGGACCTCGAAGCCGCGGTCGCCGAGCCAGACCGCGACGAACCGCGCGAGCTCCCGCTCGCCCGCCCCGCCCGCGAGCAGGGACGGGTTGGTCGCGTCGATCGCGACCAGCCGCCGCGTCAGTTCCGCGACCTCGTCGTCGGCCTCCGATCCGGCCATCGCTCCGCCGGGCAGCGCTCAGTCCTCGCCCGGGTAGCGCAGCCCGATCTCGGCCCGGATGCGGTCGAGCGTGCCCATGATCGCGACCGACTCCTCCGTCGGGAGGATGTCGCCGCCATCCAGGCGCCCCTCGGCGACGAGCTGCTCGAGCGCGGCGGCCTGGTAGTGCATGCCGCGGCCGTTCACGTCGGAGGAGTACTCCTCCAGCACGGTGTCGTCGTGCGCCACGACGCGGAAGCTCGTCGGCGAGTACCAGACGCCGTCGATCTCGATCCGAGCCTCGGTGCCCAGGACGAGCGCCCGGTTCGGCCCTCGGGCGTCGCTCGCCGAGAAGGTCGAGGCGATGCGTCCGTCGGCGTAGCCGAACTGCACGGCGACCTGCGCGTCGGCACCCGTCGGCCGGAGGATCGCGGTGGACTGGATCACCGTGGGCTCCCCGAAGAGGTCCCAGGCGAACGACACCGGGTAGATGCCGAGGTCGAGGAGGGCCCCACCGCCGAGCTCGAGGGCGTTGAGACGGTGCGACGGATCGTCGGAGAGCTTCTGCGTGTGGTCGGCGATCATCGAACGGGGCTCGCCGATCGCACCGGACGCGATGACCTCGCGGATGCGTACCATGTGCGGGAGGTACCGGGTCCACATCGCCTCGAGCACCAGCACGCCTCGAGCCCGCGCCGCGTCGGCCACCAGGCGCGCCTCGGGCTCGTTGAGCGTGAACGGCTTCTCGACGAGCACGTGCTTGCCCGCCTCGATCGCCGCGAGCGCCGTGGCGGCGTGCCACGGATGGGGCGTCGCCACGTAGACCACGTCGACCTCCGGGTCGGCCAGGAGGGCGTCGTATCCGCCGTGGGCGGTGCCGATGCCGAACTCGTCCGCGAAGCGCTGCGCCGACTCGGCCGTTCGCGAGCCGACCGCCCGCACGTCGAAGCCGTTCGCGAGCAGGTCCGAGGTGAAGAGGCGGGCGATGCCGCCCGTTGCGAGGATGCCCCAGCGCAGTCGTGCCGTCATGCGCGCCAGCCTAGCGGCGCCCGGTCGCGCGAGATCCCGCGGCTCCGGTGCGGCCCGCTCCGGGTCCACGAGGTGTTCCGGAGAACGCCTTCCGTTCGACACGCCCGGCCGATGCGGCGCGGTGCACGAGGCGGACACTAGCGTTCGCCCATGACTCTCCCTTCGCACCGGAGCCGCATGGCCGGCTCCATCGGCAATGTCGCCGGGGTGCCCCACGATGCCACGCACTCCGCCCGCACGTCTCGACCCGGACCGTCGGGACGCTCACGCGCTCCCGAGGCCGCTTCCCCGGGCGCGCGCCGCCGCCGGATGGCGGTGGCCGCCGCAACGCTGCTGGCCGCCGCCTGCGCCGTCGTCGGCCCGCTCGCCGCCCCGCCCGAGGCCGCCCACGCCACCGTCACGATCGCATCCCCGGCGAAGGCGGGGAAGGGGAACGGGAACGGGAACGGCGGCGGCCCGGCCGCGGAACGCGAGTACGCCGCCCTCGGCGATTCGTTCGCCGCGGGCGTCGGTGCGGGCAGCTACCTCGAGACCCGCTGCTACACGAGCACGAAGAGCTACCCCAAGCTGCTCGACGCCGACCTCGATACGAAGCTCGTCGCCTTCCCGGCCTGCTCGGGCAAGGACACCGTCGACGTCCTCGCGCGCCAGATCGCGGCGGTTCCGGCCACGACCCAGCTCGTCACCGTCACCGTCGGCGGCAACGACGTGGGCTTCGGCGACGTGATGCAGGACTGCTTCGTCCTCCCGAACCTCGCCTGCCCGTCGCGCATCGAGACGGGCTCGCGGATCGCGGCCTCTCCCGAGTTCACCGCGAGCATCGTCGCGGTGGTCGACGGGATCCGGGCGCAGGCACCGGGCGCCCGGGTGGTCGTCACCGGCTACCCCCAGCTGTTCTGGGAGAACAGCTCCGGACTGAACCCGAAGTACATCTGGGCCGACGAGGTCAACGACCAAACCGTCGTGCTGAACGACGTGATCGAGGCGGCGGCGACCTCGGCAGGAGCGGTCTTCGTCGATGTCGAGGACGACTTCGCCGGGCACGGCATCGGAAGCACGGCTCCGTGGATCAACGACTGGAAGTGGGTCACCACCCAGCCCGTGAACGCCTTCCACCCCAACGCCGCAGGCCACTCGGCCTACGCCGCCGCCATCCGTGGAGTGCAGCTCCCGTAGTCGCACCGGACGCGCAACGGGCCCGGACGACCGTCCGGGCCCGTTGCCGTGGTGCTGCTGCGGGCGACCAGACGATCGCGCACCGCGCCTCGGGGAGCGAGCGACCCGTCGACCGGGTCGCTCACCTGCCGGCCGGGACCTCGATCGTCGGCACGACGCGCTCCGAAGCTCCGGCCTCGAGCACGGTCGTCCACGCACCCGCTCCCCCGCGAAGCACGGCGACCGCGGCGGCCGTGAACGCGATGACCCCCAGCAGCAGCGACGTGTAGGTGACCCATGCCGCCGACAGGAAGTTCGGGAGCACGAACTCGGCCACCGTCCAGGCGAGCAGGGCGATGGCGACCCAGCGGGGCGCGACGGCGGAGCGGAGCAGTGCCGCGGCGACGAAGACCACGCCCAGCACGGTGCCGGCGAGCCCCGCGAGGAGGTACGGGATGAAGTCGCCGCCCTGCGTCGTCGCGAACGCGGCCTGTGCGGCGTCGACGTCGCCCGACTCGACGGCGTATCGCGCCATCCCGAGCGTGACGAGGCTCGCCCCGCCGTACGCGGTGTGGCCGAACGCGCCGAGGCCGCTGAACACTCCCCCGATCGTGGCGAGCACGGGCGAGCGATGACTCGCGGCGTGGGCGAGCCCGACGAGGCCGATCGCCCAGAACACCTGCGACCACAGGAAGAGCTGGAGCCCGATCGCGACGGGCGTCGAACCGCCGAGGAGCTCGACGTACTCGGCCGGGTCGTCGGGGAACTCCGGTCGAAGCAGGATCCCCACGACGGCGGTGGCGATCGCGGCGACGAGCGATCCGGCGACGAGCACCCGGCGGACGGACGGCAGTGCGCGGGACGTGGACATGAGCGGACTCCCCTCGATTCGGCCGCGGCGGTTCCGCGGCGACGGCACGACGCTACGAGCGGCGCGGCGTCGGACGCATCCGTCGCGGGTTCCGGCCCACGTCACCGGAAGTCGACCCGGTGATCACCGGAGGGTGATTCCCCCGGCGGCGTGCGGAGCGCTAGCCTGCGGACGTGGACCGCCGCACACGCTGGCATCTCGCCCAGGACGTCGCCGTCGCCGCGATCATCGCGGCGCTCGGGCTCGCCGAGGTCTGGGTGCCGTTCGAATCCGTCCAGGGCTCCGGCTCGCCGGTGCTGAGCACGGCGGCCATCCTCGTGGTCGGCGTGCTCCTCGCGTTGCGCCGGGTCGCGCCGCTCGTGCTCGTCGGCGTCCCGCTCACGTGGGTCGCGTGCTTCATCGCGACCGCCGGCGACACCCAGGTGCTGTTCTTCGGGGGATTCCTCCCCCTCGTCCTCGCCCTCTACACGGGCGCGCGGCACGGCCGGATCCCCGTCTCGGCGGCGGTCTGCGGTTCGGTGTTCGCGTCCGTGATCCTGGCCGACCTCTTCGTGCCCGAGCTGCAGGGCCCGAGCGAGTTGTTCTTCCACTGGGGCGTGCTCGTCACGGTCTTCCTCGTCGGTCTCGGCATGCGGGTCTCCGAACGACGGGCGGTGGATGCCGCGGTGCGTGCGGCCGCCGCCGAGAACGAGGCCCGGGAAGCGGCCATGCGGGCCGCCTCCGAGGAGCGGGCTCGCATCGCCCGCGAACTGCACGACATCCTCGGGCACTCGGTGAGCGTCATGGTGGTGCAGGCCGGAGCCGCGGCCGAGGTCGTCGACGTCGACCCGGCGGCCGCCCGCCGGGCGCTCGAGGCGATCCGGGCGACGGGCAGCGAAGCGCTCGCGGACATGCGCCGCGTCGTCGCGCTGCTCCGCGACGACGGGCTCGAAGCGCTGTCGCCGCAGCCCGGCATCGCCGGCATCCCCGAATTGATCGAGCAGGCGCGAGCGAACGGGCTCGACGTCGAGTTCCGGTCGGACGACACGAGCGACCTGTCCGCCGGCCGCCAGCTCGCCGTGTACCGGGTCGTGCAGGAGTCGCTGACGAACGTGCGCCGCCACGCCGGAGCGGCCGCCGCATCGGTCGCGATCGACCGCGCGACCGACCGCGTCGACATCACGGTGACCGACGACGGCGGCGCCGCGGTCCCGGCCGGCGCCGCGGGACACGGCCTGCTCGGCATGCGCGAGCGGGTCGCGCTGTACGGGGGCACGCTCGAGGCGGGGCCCGGGCCGACCGGATGGCGCGTTCACGCCAGCCTCCCGACGGGAGCGGGATCGTGACCGATGCGGTGCCGACCAGGGTGCTGCTCGTCGACGACCAGGAGCTGGTCCGCGTCGGATTCCGCCTCATCCTCGAACGCGCCGGGCTCGACGTGGTCGGCGAGGCGGGCGACGGTGCCGCCGCGGTCGCCGCGGCCGCCGAGCTCGCCCCCGACGTCGTCCTCATGGACATCCGGATGCCGATCATGGACGGCATCGAGGCGACCCGACGCGTCCTCGAGGCCGACGCCTCCCGGCGGGTGCTCGCCCTCACCACCTTCGACCTCGACGAGATCGTGTTCGCCGCCGTCCGTGCCGGGGCATCCGGATTCCTCCTGAAGGACGTACCGCCCGCCGACCTCGTGCACGCGGTGCGCGTGGTCGCGCGCGGCGAGGCCATGCTCGCCCCGGCGCCGACGGCGCGCCTGCTCGAACGGTTCGCCGACGCCCCCTCCCCCGATGCCGCGCTCCCCCGCGACCTCACCGATCGCGAGGTGGAGATCATCCGCCTCGTCGCCCGCGGCCGATCGAATGCCGAGATCGGGGCGACGCTCTTCCTCAGCGAGTCGACCGTGAAGACCTACGTGTCGCGCCTGCTCGCCAAGCTCGGCGCGCACGACCGCGTGCAGATCGCGATCCTCGCCTACGAATCCGGACTCGTGCGGCCGGGCGAACGGCAGGACTGACGACCGGCACCGTCGACGCCTCGGCCGCACCCACGCCCGAGGTCTGGGCGATGACACCCCTACTGGGAAGTGCGGGACCCGCGCCCCGCCCGCTAGTTTTCGGCCATGTCGGATCATTCACCGCGCCGGAGCCGGATCGCACGCTCGTTCACCGCGACGGTCGTCGCCCTCATCGCCGTCGTCGCCGGCGCCGCATCCCCCGCGCTCGCCGGCCAGCCGGCGCCGATCAACCGGTACGTCGCGCTCGGCGACTCCTACGCCGCGGGGCAGGGCGCGGGCATCCCGCTCGACGACTGCCTCAGGTCCGACGCCGCCTACCCGGTGCTGCTCGACGCGGTGCCGAGGACCAACCTGCTGCGCCAGGCCGCGTGCAGCGGCGCGACGATCGCGGACGTGATGTCGACCCAGTTGCCGCAGGTCAACCGCGGCACGACCCTCGTCACGGTGACCGCCGGCGGGAACGACCTCGGCGCCGGTGCCGTGTTCGCGGCATGCGCCCCAGACCCGTCGTCGCTCGCCTGCGCGACGGCCGTCGGCAAGGCGGAGCAGCTGCTCACGTCCGGCGTCATCGAGCAGGACCTCACGACCTTGCTGCTTGCCATCGCCGAACGCGCTCCAAACGCCCGCATCGTCGTGACCGACTACCCGGTCCCGTTCGTGAGCGGTCTGAGCGCCCTGACGGACACGGTGAACAGCGCGACGGTCGCTCTCGATGCGCAGATCGCCGCCGCGGCGTCCTCTGCGGCCCTGGCCGGAGCGAACGTCGAGTACGCGAGCATGACGTTCGCGTACCTCGGCCATCAGGTCGGCAACCCGGAACCGTGGCTCGGCGCCGACCAGTTCGAGCCGCTGACCTTCCTCCATCCGACGGCGGCCGGCCAGGCCGTCTACCGCGACGCCATCCTCGTGACGCTCGGCTGAGGCGGGCGCGGGCGCGGGCCCGATACCGGTGACATGCGGAAGGCCCGGACGTCGTCCGGGCCTTCCGAGTGGAGCCGCCTGTGGGAATCGAACCCACGACCTATTCATTACGAGTGAATCGCTCTGCCGACTGAGCTAAGGCGGCGTGGCATCCGTTGCATCGGCAGCGGACGGCACGAGAGACCATGTTAGCGGATCATCGGAGGCCTCATGACCACCAGCCTCGCCGCGCGGTGACGGTCGAGCCCGCCCGTCAGCACTCCGGATCGGACTTCGGCACGCTGCCCTCGAGGAAGAAGGATTCCACGGTCGAGTCGATGCACGCGTTGGACTTCCGGTACGCCGTGTGGCCCTCGCCGTCGTAGCTGACGAGGACGCCACTGTCGAGTTGCTCGGCGAGTTCGACCGCCCACTCGTATGGCGTCGCCGGATCGCCCGTGGTGCCGATGACGAGGATCGGCGCTGCGCCTTCGGCGCGGATCGCGGCGCGCTCGGAGTCGCTCGCGTAGGGCCACACCGAGCATCCGATGTCGCCGAAGCCGAAGTAGGGCCCGATGATCGGGGCCGCCTCGGCCAACTCGGCCGCGGCCGCCCGCATCGCGGCCGGGTCGGCGTCGTACGCGTAATCGAGGCAGTTCACCGCGCGGAACGCCTCGGTCGAGTTGTCGAGGTAGGTGCCGTCGGCTTCGCGGCCGTAGTACAGGTCGGCGAACGAGAGCGCGATGTCGGCGTCGCCGAGCATGACCGCCTCGAACATGTCGCTGAGGTATGGCCACGAATCCGGGCTGTACAGCGGGAAGATGATGGCGGTGACGAGGGAATCGGCGCCGAGGAGGCGCCCGTCGCTCGCACGGATCGGGCTGGCTTCGACCGAGGCGAGCAGCCTACCGACCTCGTCGGCCGCCGCGTCGACGGAACCGGAGAACGGGCAGTCCGCTCCGGTCAGGCAGTCGGCGAGGTAGGCGCGCAGCGCCTGCTCGAAGCCGATCGCCTGCGCGCGGGTGACCTCGTCGTTGCCGGCGGACGGGTCGATCGCGCCGTCGAGCACGAGCCGGCCCACGCGATCGGGGTACAGCCCGGCGTACGTCGCACCGAGGAAGGTGCCGTACGAGTACCCGAGGTAGTTGAGCTCGTCGTCGCCGAGCACCGCCCGCAGGAGGTCGAGGTCTCGCGCCGCGCTGACGGTGTCGACGTTGCCGAGCAGCTCGCCCGTGCCCTCGGCGCAGGCCGCCCCGAACTCCTGCCCCGCAGCGCTCACCTCGGCGATCCAGGCGTCGCTGCCCCGCTCGGCCTCTGCGATCCCGAACAGGAAGTCGTCCATCTTCGCGGGGTCGAAGCAGCTGACCGGCGTGGATCGCCCCACGCCGCGCGGATCGAACCCGATGATGTCGAAGGACTCCTGCAGCCGCGGACCGACCGCGTAGTCGATCGACTCGGCGATGAAGTCGTAGCCCGAGCCGCCGGGCCCGCCGGGGTTCACGAGCAGGGAACCGATCGGGTCGCCGCTGCGCGCGGTCTGGCGGACGAGCGCGAGCTCGATCTCGCCGGCCGGGGGGTCGCTCCAATCGAGCGGCGCCTTCGCCGTCGTGCACTGGTACTCCCCGCATCGCTCCCATTCGAGCACCTGGGAGTAGAACGGCTCGAGCTCGGCGGCGACGGACTCCCCCGTAGGCTCCGAGCGATCCGGCTCGGACGGCGGGAAGCCGGGGATCGTGCACCCGGTGAGCGCGAGCAGGCTCACGGCGGCGAGGGCCCCGATCATCGGCCGCGCGCGCCTCATCGCCGCACCGCTCCGGCCGGCTCGGGGCGACGGATCGCCGCGACGAGCATGGCCTCGAGGGCGAGCGCGGGCTGGACGTTGGCGTCGATGCGGATGCGGGCCTCCTGGATGGCGTCGAGCGTGGCGAGGGTGCGGGCGGGGGTGGCGGATGCCGCGGCGCGCGCGATCTCGTCGGCGATCTCGACGTTGACGAGCTCGAGCCCGGCGCCCAGCTGCGTGACGAGGATGTCGCGGAACAGGGAGGCGAGGTCGACGAGGATGCGGTCGATGCCGTCGCGCAGGCTCCGGGTCGCGCGGCGCTTCTGGTCCTCCTCGAGCGCGCGCAGCTGCGAGCGCAGCGCGGCGGGGACGGCCTGCCCGGGGGCGATGCCGAGCGATCGCAGGGTGTGCTCGCGCTCCTCGGCGTCGCGCAGCTCGGCGATGGCCTTCGCGTCGTCGCCGGCGATCTCGAGCAGTCGCGCCGCGGTCATGACGGCGCCGGGCGCGGAACGGACCTGGAGCGCCAGTCGCAGCGTCTCGGCCCGGCGCTCGCGCGCCTCGGTGCTCGTGGCCAGGCGGAGGGCCATGCCGATATGGCTCTGCGCCTCGCGTGCGGCCCGCTCGGCGAGGGCCGGTTCGACGCCGTCGCGGCGGACCAGGAGGTCGGCGACGTCGGCCACGCTCGGCACCTGGAGGCGCACGGAGCGGACGCGGGAGCGGATGGTCGGGATGAGGTCGGCCTCGCTCGGCGCGCACAGGATCCAGACGGTGCGCTCGGGCGGCTCCTCCAGCTCCTTCAACAGCACGTTGGAGGTCTGCTCGGTCATGCGGTCGGCGTCCTCCACCACGATGACCCGGTGGTAGCCGACCGACGGCGCGTAGTGCGATCGCTCGACGATCTTGCGGACGTCGGCGACCTTGATGATGACGCCCTCGGTCGTGAGCACGTGCAGGTCGGGATGGCTGCGAGCCTCGACCTGGATGCGCGTGGCGCGGTCGCCGTCGGGGTCGCCCGAGAGGAGCGCCTCGGCGAACGCGTAGGCGAGGTTGGATCGGCCCGAGCCCGGCGGCCCGGTGATGAGCCACGAGTGGGTCATGTCGGCCGAGTCGCGCGCGTGGCGCGACGCGAGCGCGGCCGCGCGAAGCAGCTGGATCGCGGCATCCTGCCCGGTCAGGTCACTCCACACGGTCACGAGCCCAACGCTACCCCTGCCCGCCGACCAGGACCGCCCTCACAGCAGCGGCTCCACGCTGGCGCGGACGATCGACGCGATCTCGTCGACGCCGAGCTCGGCGTCGACCACCACGATCCGGTCCGGCTCCCGGTCGGCGAGCTCGAGGTAGGCGGCACGGACCCGGTCGTGGAACTCGACCGTCTCGGCCTCGAGTCGGTCGTATCGGGTCCGTGCGCCCTGCAGTCGCGCCATCGAGACCTCGGAGGGCAGGTCGAGCAGCACCGTGAGGTCGGGAAGCAGCCCCTCGGTCGCCCACTCCGAGAGCGAGCGCACCTGGGCGGGGTCGAGCACCCGACCGGCGCCCTGGTAGGCGACCGACGAGTCGAGGTAGCGGTCCTGCACGACGACCTCGCCCCGCTGGAGCGCGGGACGGACGACCGTGGCGACGTGGTGCGCGCGATCGGCGGCGTAGAGCAGCGCCTCGGCGCGCGGAGCGATCTCGACGCGATGGTGCAGGACGATCTCGCGCACCTCGACGCCGAGGTCGGTGCCGCCCGGCTCGCGAGTGCGCACCACGGTGCGGCCGCGCTCGACGAGCCAGCGCTCCAGCAGCTCGGCCTGCGTGCTCTTGCCGGAGCCGTCGCCGCCCTCGAGCGTGATGAAGAGCCCTCGCGTCACGAGGAGGTCTTCTTGGCGCGGGATGCCGCCGGGCGCTTCGCGGCCGACTTCGCGGTGGTGCGCTTCGCCTTCGATGGAGCCGGTCCCTTGTCGCGCTTGATCTGCAGCAGCTCGACGGCGCGCTCGAAGGTGATGTCCTCGACCGATTCGGCACGCGGAATCGTCGCGTTCGTCGTGCCGTCGGTGACGTACGGTCCGAACCGGCCGTCCTTCACCTTGATCGGCTTGCCGCTCACGGGGTCCTCCGCGAACTCCTTGAGGGCGCTCGACGCGCGCCGGGCTCCGTACTTCGGCTGCGCCAGCAGTTCGAGCGCGCCGGGCAGGTCGATCTCGAAGATGGCGTCCTCGCTCGGAAGGGTCCGCGTCTCGGCGCCCTTCTTCAGGTAGGGACCGTACCGGCCGTTCTGCGCCGTGATCTCGTCGCCGGACTCCGGGTCCGCGCCCACCACGCGCGGCAGGTCGAGGAGCTTCAACGCGGTGGCGAGGTCGACCTCCTCGATCTGCATGCTCTTGAACAGCGAGGCCGTGCGAGGCTTCGGCGCGGCGGCCTTCTTCGCCCCGCGCTTCGGCTTCTCCTCGACCACCTCGCCGGTCGCCGGGTCGACGGATGCCGCAGGCGCCTCGGGCTCGGGCTCGACCTCGGTGACGTACGGTCCGAACCGGCCGTCCTTCACCACGACCTGCTTGCCGTTGTCGGGGTTCACGCCGAGCACGCGGTCGCCCTGGACGGGCGCGTCGATGAGCTCCTGCGCCTTCTCGGCGGTCAGCTCGTCGGGGGCGAGGTCGTCGGGAAGGTTCACCCGCCGCGGAGCGGCATCCGTCGCGTCGTCCGCAGCGGCCGTCTCGAGGTACGGGCCGTACTTGCCGATCCGGAGCGTGATGTGGGGTGCGATCTCGACGGAGTTGATCTCGCGGGCGTCGATGTCGCCGAGGTTGTCGACGACCTGGCGGAGGCCGCGGTGGCGGTCGCTGCCGAAGTAGAACTCGTTCAGCCAGTCGACGCGGTCGGCCTCGCCGGACGCGATGCGGTCGAGGTCGTCCTCCATCTCGGCGGTGAAGTCGTACTCGACCAGGTCGCCGAAGTGCTCCTCGAGCAGTCGGACCACCGAGAAGGCGACCCAGCTCGGGACGAGGGCCTGTCCGCGCTGCGTGACGTAGCCCCGGTCGAGGATGGTCGAGATGATCGACGCGAACGTCGACGGCCGGCCGATCCCGAGCTCCTCGAGTCGCTTGACGAGGCTCGCCTCGGTGTAGCGGGGCGGCGGGCTGGTCTCGTGGCCCTTGGCCTCGAGCTCGGCCAGCCCCACGACCTGCCCTTCCTTCAGCGGCGGGAGCTTGGCCTCGCCGGGGGTCTCCTCGGCGTTGCGCTCCTCGTCGCGGCTCTCCTCGTAGGCGGCGAGGAACCCGCGGAAGGTGATCACCGTGCCGCTCGCCGTGAACTCGGCGGTCGTGCCGCCGATCGCCGCGGTCGGGTCGGCGGGAGCCGCGGCATCCGCCCGGGTCGGCCCGACCTCGATCGTCACGGTCGCGGTCTGGCCCTTGGCGTCGGCCATCTGCGAGGCGACCGTGCGCTTCCAGATGAGGTCGTAGAGCTTGAACTCGCTGCCTCGCAGCGCGCTCTGCAGCTCGGACGGCGTGCGGAAGACCTCGCCCGAGGGGCGGATGGCCTCGTGCGCCTCCTGCGCGTTCTTCGACTTGCCGGCGTAGGCGCGCGGCTTCTCCGGGACGCTGTCGGCCCCGTAGAGCTTGGTGGCCTGGGTGCGCGCCGCGGTGATCGCCTGCTGCGAGAGCGACACCGAGTCGGTGCGCATATAGGTGATGTAGCCGTTCTCGTAGAGCGACTGGGCGACCCGCATGGTGTCGCGCGCCGAGAGGCGCAGCTTGCGCGCGGCCTCCTGCTGCAGCGTCGACGTCGTGAACGGCGCCGCGGGCCGTCGCGAGTACGGCTTGGATTCGACCTTGGCGACGCGGCGCTCGACGCGGTCGTCGCGGAGCGCCTCGGCGAGCGCGTGCGCGGTCGGCTCGTCGAGCACCACCGCCTTGCCCTTCAGGCGGCCGGCGTCGTCGAAGTCGCGACCGGTGGCGACCCGCTCGCCGGCGAGGCGCACGAGCTTCGCCTCGAACCCGGCGTCGTCGCTCGTGAACCGGCCGACGAGGTCCCAGTAGCCGGCGGCGACGAAGGCGAGGCGCTCGCGCTCCCGGTCGACGACGAGGCGCGTCGCCGCCGACTGGACCCGCCCTGCGGACAGGCCCGGCCCCACCTTGCGCCACAGCACGGGCGAGACCTCGTAGCCGTAGAGCCGGTCGAGGATGCGGCGCGTCTCCTGCGCGTCGACGAGCGAGGTGTCGAGTTCGCGGGTGTGGTCCTTGGCCTTCTGGATCGCGTCCTTCGTGATCTCATGGAAGACCATGCGGCGCACGGGCACCTTGGGCTTCAGCTCCTGGAGCAGGTGCCACGCGATGGCCTCGCCCTCGCGATCCTCATCGGTCGCGAGCAGGAGTTCGTCGGCATCCTTCAACGCCCGCTTCAGCTCGGCGACCGTCTTCTTCTTCGAATCGGACACGACGTAGTACGGCTCGAAGCCGTTCTCGACGTCGACGGAGAACTTGCCGAGCGAGCCCTTCTTGAGCTCGGGCGGGAGGTTCTTGGGCTCGACGAGGTCGCGGATGTGACCGACGGAGGACAGGACCTCGTAGCCCTCGCCCAGGTACTGGGCGATGGACTTCATCTTCGTCGGCGACTCCACGATCACGAGCTTCTTCGCGCCTGCCACCGGACTCCTCTTGCTTGAAAATCGAGAACGAGATGCGCACGATGTCGCCGCGCCCCCGAGCGGTGTGCACTTGGCCGGCGGCATCGCGCCGACAGGCACACCATACACATTCCGGCCGTGAGCGCACCCACCGCCTCCACCGCCGGGGACGGGACGCAAGACCCTTGCGTGCGTGGAGGACAGGAGGACAATGGCGGCATGGACACGTCATCCGGCACCTACACCGCGAAGCTGATCGACGGGCCCCTCGAGGGGAGGACGGTGTCGACCGGCTTCCTCGATTCCGGCGACCCGCAGCCCCGCCTCGAGCTCCACGCCGACGCCGGCAAGCGGTACGTGTACTCGCGCGGCGCCGGACTGGAGTTCGACGCACCCGGCGACGACCGGCCCACCGCCGTGGAGTACCGCTTCATCGAGACCGTCTTCGACTGATCCCCGCGGGTCGGGGCGGCGCGCTCGTCACCTGCCGCCCCGGCTCCGGTTCAATCGGCGGCGTCGAGGTCAGCGTGCGACGGTGAAGTTGAAGATCGAGTCGTCGAAGTGGTTGTAGCCCTCGTAGTCGATGAGGTCGTACAGGTCGGCGCGATGCTGCATCTCGGGCAGCAGGCGCGTGAGCGCACCGGCATCCGCCAGCTCGTCGAGGCCCCGTCCGGCGGCCCCCATCGCGATGCGCAGGAGCGACACCGGCCAGATGACGAGGTTCATGCCGACGTCGGCGAGCTGCTGCGCGGTGAACAGCTCGCTCTTGCCGAACTCGGTCATGTTCGCCAGCAGCGGCACGTCGACCGCCGCGCGCATCGCCGCGAACTCCTCGAGCGATCGCATCGCCTCGGGGAAGATCGCGTCGGCGCCCGCGTCGACGAGCGCCTTCGCGCGGTCGACCGCCGCGTCGAGGCCGTCGACCGCCGCGATGTCGGTGCGCGCCATGATCAGGAGGTTCGGGTCGCGACGGGCGTCGACCGCGGCGCGGATGCGCTGGAGCGCCGTGTGCTCGTCGACGACCTGCTTGCCGTCGAGGTGGCCGCACCGCTTGGGGTTGACCTGGTCCTCGATGTGCAGGCCCGCGAGGCCGGCGTCCTCCATCTCCTGCACGGTGCGGGCGACGTTCATGGGCTCGCCGAAGCCGGTGTCGGCGTCGACGATCGCGGGCAGCTCCGTCATCCGCGCGATCTGCTTCGCGCGCCCGGCGACCTCGGTCAGGGTCGTCAGGCCGATGTCGGGCAGGCCGAGGTCGGCCGAGAGCACGGCGCCCGAGATGTACACGCCCTCGAAGCCCTTGCGCTCGATGAGGCGGGCCGAGAGCGGGTTGAACGCGCCGGGGAAGCGGAGCAGCTCGCCGCTCGCGAGGCGCTCGCGGAATGCGGCGCGCTTGTCGGCCGGCGTGGTCTGTGCGTAGAGCATGGGTCCTCCTGGACGATGCGGCGGGCCGGTCGGCCCGGACGGGTTCCTACGTCTCGCTCGCCGAGGTGGCGAGCGCGTTCGCGAGGCTGAGGTGCAGGTGCACGTGGGTGGCGTGGACGGCGAGTTCGGCATCGCCGGCGAGGATCGCCTCGACGATGAGCCGATGCTCCTCGGCGGCCGCGCGCAGGCGGTCGGGGTTGTGGCGTGCGAGCCGGCGGATGCGGGCGGAGTGGAGCTGCACGCTCCGCAGCGCGGCGGCGAGGAAGGGGTTCTCGACCGCGGCCTCGATCGCGTCGTCGAGCTCGTCGACGATCGCGAAGTACCCGGCGAGCCCCGCCTCGCCCTGCGCGAGCAGCGCCGGCGCCTCGGTGAGGCGCTCGAGCAGGCGGCGGAACGGCTCGTCCTCGCGGCGCCGTGCCGCGAGGCCGGCGGCCTTCGCCTCGAGCGCCTCGCGCAACTCGTACAGCGCGACGATGTCGTCGTGCGAGACGGCGGTGACGACGGTGCCCCGCCCGCTCGACTCCACCAGGCCGTCGGCGACGAGTCGGCGCAGCGCCTCGCGCACGGGCGTCCGGCTCACGCCGAGCCGGGTGGACTGCTCCACCTCCTGGAGCACCGTGCCGGGCGACAGCGCTCCGTCGAGGATCTCCGACCGGAGGGAGCGGTAGGCCCGTTCACCGGCTCGCATGCCTGCCCTCCTCGCTCACTCGTCGGCTTGTTGTATACACGGATGCGACGGAGCCGTGACGCCCCGCCGTCGAGCGACGTGTTCTGGGGCCATCTGAGCACCCCTTCACCATCCAGTGTATACACAGCGGTCAGCGGGACGAACGGCCCCACGGCGCCGCGCGGCCGGGCCTAGCCTCGGCCCATGGACACGACGACGCCGTCGATGACCGCCCCGCCGACGATCACGAAGGACCTCTCGGCGCTTCGCACGCGACCCAACCTGGTCGACTACGACGCGACGCGCGCCGGCTTCGACTGGGACGACGCTCGGCGGGCACTCGCCGGGCTGCCCGGCGGAGGCGTCAACATCGCCTACGAGGCCGTCGGCCGCCACGCCGCCGGGCCGCACGCCGGGCGCGAGGCCCTGCGGTTCGTACGCGCCGACGGCTCGACCCGGTCGTACAGCTTCGCCGACCTCGCCGAACGCGCCGATCGGTTCGCCGCCGTGCTGCGCGGACTCGGCGTGCGCCACGGCGAGCGCGTGTACTCGCTGCTGGGCCGGACGCCCGAGCTCTACGCCGCGGTGCTCGGCACGCTCATGCACGGCGCCGTGTTCTGCCCGCTCTTCTCGGCATTCGGCCCCGAGCCCGTGCAGCAGCGACTGCGCATCGGGAGCGGGCGCGTGCTCGTGACCACTCGCACGCTCTACCGCCGCAAGGTCGCCCAGCTCCGCGACGAGCTCCCCGACCTCGCTCACGTGCTGCTCATCGACGGCGACGCCGGCGACGACGAGCCCGGCACCCTCGACCTCGCGGACCTGCTCGCCGCCGCCGCGCCGTACGGCGAGACGGCGCCGACCGGGCCGGAGGACATGGCCCTGCTCCACTTCACCAGCGGCACCACGGGCCGTCCGAAGGGCGCCGTCCACGTCCACGATGCGGTGACCGCGCACTACGCGACCGGGCGGTTCGCGCTCGACCTGCACCCCGACGACGTGTACTGGTGCACCGCCGACCCCGGCTGGGTCACCGGGATGTCGTACGGCATCATCGCCCCCCTGGTGCACGGGGTGACCAGCATCGTCGACGAGGAGGAGATGGACGCGGAACGCTGGTACCGCATCCTCGAGGAGCAGCGGGTCACCGTCTGGTACACGGCGCCGACCGCGCTGCGGATGCTCATGAAGGCCGGCGCGGAGCGCGCCGCCGCCCACGACCTCTCCGCACTCCGGTTCGTGGCGAGCGTCGGCGAGCCGCTCAATCCCGAAGTGGTCGTCTGGGGACAGGAGGCGCTCGGCCTGCCGGTGCACGACAACTGGTGGCAGACGGAGACCGGCGGCATCATGATCTCGAACTACCCGGCGATGGACATCCGCCCCGGCTCGATGGGGCGCCCGCTCCCCGGGATCGAGGCCGCCATCGTCGCCCGCGACGACCAGGGCGACCCCGTCGTGCGCGACGGCGAGGCGGTGCTCGTCACCGACCCGGATGCCACGGGCGAGCTGGCGCTCCGCCCCGGGTGGCCCTCGATGTTCCGTGGCTACCTCGACGAGGAGGAGCGCTACCTGAAGTGCTTCGCGGGCGGGTGGTACCTCACCGGCGACCTCGCGCGGCGCGACGCCGACGGGTACTTCTGGTTCGTCGGCCGCCGCGACGACGTCATCAAGTCCTCCGGCCACCTGATCGGGCCGTTCGAGGTGGAGAGCACCCTCCTCGAGCACGACGCGGTCGCCGAGGCCGCCGTGATCGGCGTGCCCGACCCCGTGGCCGGCGAGGTCGTCAAGGCGTTCGTCGAGCTGAAGCCCGGCCACGAGCCATCCGACGCCCTGCGCCGGGAGCTGATCGGCTTCGCGCGGAAGCGACTCGGCGCCGCCGTCGCCCCGCGCCTGCTCGACTTCACCGCCGCGCTGCCCAAGACCCGGAGCGGCAAGATCCTGCGGCGGTTGCTGAAGGCGCGCGAGCTCGGCCTGCCGGAAGGCGACACGTCGACGCTGGAGGTCGGCCGATGACCCCGGAGGAGCGCGCTCACGTGATCGAGGCCGACCCGGAGCGCGCCGTCGGCCTGCTGCGGGACATGCTGCGCGTGCGCCGGCTCGAGGAGCGCTGCGTCGAGCAGTACAGCGCGACGCGGATCCGCGGCTTCCTGCACGTCTACATCGGCGAGGAGGCCGTCGCGGCCGGGGTGATGTCGGCGCTCGGCCCGGAGGACGCCGTCGTCGCGACCTACCGCGAGCACGGCCATGCGCTCCTCCGCGGCGTCCCGGCGACCGCCATCATGGCGGAGATGTACGGCCGCGCCGAGGGGTGCTGCCGCGGACGCGGCGGGTCGATGCACCTGTTCGACGCCGCGACGCGCTTCTACGGCGGCAACGCGATCGTCGCCGGGGGGCTCCCCCTCGCCGTGGGCCTGGCGCTCGCCGACGCGATGGCCGGCCGCGATCGGGTGACGGTGTGCTTCTTCGGCGAGGGCGCCGTCGCCGAAGGCGAGTTCCACGAGAGCCTGAACCTCGCGGCGCTGTGGGACCTGCCCGTCCTCTTCTGCTGCGAGAACAACCTCTACGCCATGGGCACGGCGCTCGAGCGGTCGGAGTCGCAGACCGACATGGCGCTCAAGGCGTCCTCGTACGCGATCGCGTCGTGGGCGGTCGACGGCATGGACGCGCTCGCGGTCGAGGAGTCGGCGCGGCGCGCAGTGGACGCGGTCCGCTTGGGCGGCGGGCCGCATTTCCTCGAGTTCCGCACGTACCGGTTCCGGGCGCACTCGATGTTCGACCCGGAACGCTACCGCGACCGTTCGGAGGTGGAGCGCTGGGTGGAGCGCGACCCGATCACGATGCTGCGGTCCGCCCTCGAGGCGGCCGGCCGCCTCGACGCGGAACGATGGACCGAGCTGGAACGCGAGGCCGACGAGGAGGTGGACGCCGCGGTCGCGTTCGCCGAGGCGGGCACGCTCGAACCCGTCGAGGAGCTCGATCGCTTCGTCTACAGCGAGTCGGTCGCGCCGGACCGAGCCGGCGAACGGGTGCCGCGATGAGGACGACCTACCGGGAGGCGATGCGCGAGGCCATGCGCGACGCACTGCGCCGCGACGAACGCGTGTTCCTCATGGGAGAGGACGTCGGGCGCTACGGCGGCGGCTTCGCCGTGAGCCTCGGCCTGCTGGAGGAGTTCGGGCCGGGGCGGATCCGGGACACGCCGCTCTCGGAGGCGGGCTTCGTCGGGGCGGGCATCGGAGCCGCGCTCGGCGGCATGCGACCGATCGTCGAGGTCATGACCGTCAACTTCAGCCTGCTCGCGCTCGACCAGATCGTGAACAACGCCGCGACCCTGCTCCACATGTCCGGCGGGCAGTTCAACGTGCCGCTGGTCATCCGCATGACCACCGGCGGCGGTCGCCAGCTCGCCGCGCAGCACTCGCACAGCCTCGAGGGCTGGCTGGCCCACATCCCGGGCCTCCGGATCCTCGCCCCGGCCACGCTGGAGGACGCGCGGGGCATGCTGTGGACGGCGCTCGAGGATCCGGACCCGGTGCTGGTCTTCGAGCACGGCTCGCTCTACAACGTCGAGGGCGAGCTCGCGGATGACGCGGGCCCGGTGGACATCGACCGTGCGGCGGTGCGACGGCCGGGGGCCGACGTGTCGATCATCACCTACGGCGGCACCCTGCCGACGGCGCTCGAGGCGGCCGAGTCGCTCGCCGCCGACGGGATCGACGCGGAGGTGCTCGACCTGCGCACGCTCCGACCGCTCGACGACGAGGCGATCCTCGCCACGGTCGCGAGGACCCACCGAGCGGTCGTGGTCGACGAGGGCTGGCGCAGTGGCAGCCTCTCGGCCGAGGTCAGCGCGCGGATCACCGAGTCGGCCTTCTACGACCTCGACGCGCCCGTCGGGCGAGTCTGCAGCGCGGAGGCGCCGATCCCGTACGCCAAGCACCTCGAGCAGGCCGCGCTGCCGTCCGTCGAACGCGTGGTCGATGCGGCCCGCGAGGCGGTGGGGACCCGTGCCTGACCTGCTCATGCCGTCGCTCGGGGCCGACATGGAGCACGGCAAGGTCGTCGAGTGGCTCGTGCGGCCGGGCGACTACGTGCGCCGCGGCGAGCTCATCGCCGCCGTCGACACCGAGAAGACCGTCATGGAGATCGAGTCGTTCGAGGACGGCGTGCTCGCCGAGTACCTCGTCGAGCTCGGCGAGACCGTGCCGGTGGGCACCCCCATCGCCCGGGTGACGGGCACGCCCGCCGACGTGCCGGCCGAGTCGCCGCCGGATGGCGCGCACCCGCCGTCCTCGCCGGCGGTGACTCCCCGGCCGCCCGCCGAACCGGGTGAGCGCGTGACTCCGCCGGTCCGCCACCTCGCACAGCAGCTCGGCGTCGACGTGCACCGGGTGACGGGAACGGGGCGACAGGGCGCCGTGACTCGCCGGGACGTGGAGGCGGCGGCGCGGTCCGGTCCCGATGCACCGTCGGGTGCCACGGCCGGACGCGTGCGCTCCTCCCCGCGGGCCCGCCGCCTGGCCGCGGACCTCGGGATCGACCTGGCCGACGTGCCCGGCACCGGCGACGGCGGTGCCGTGACCGAGGCGGACGTGCGCCTCGCCGCCGGCCGGGGCGGCTCGCGATCCGACCTCCCGGCACCGGGCGGCGAGTCGGCGGTGCCCGCTCCGCCCGAGGCGAGCCGTTCCGAGCGCGGGGATCGCGGGCGGGCGGCCGAACGGGTCGCCGGCCTCCGGCGCGCGATCGGGTCCCTCATGGCCCGCTCCAAGCGGGAGGTGCCGCACTACTACCTGAGCACGACGATCGACCTGACCCGAGCGCTCGACTGGATGCGGGAGGCGAACGCCGACCGGCCCATCTCGGACCGCCTCGTTCCGGCCGCGCTGCTGCTCGCCGCCACGGCGCGGGCGGCACGCGAGGTGCCGGACGTGAACGGGTTCTTCGTCGACGGCGCCTTCCGGCCGAGCGAGGCCGTGCATCTCGGCGTCGCGGTCGCCCTCCGGGGCGGTGGTCTCGTGGCGCCGGCCATCCGCGACGCGGACTCGATGCCGCTGGACCGGCTCATGCCGGCGCTGCGCGACTTGGTGGCGCGGGCGCGCTCGGGCCGGTTGCAGCGCGCGGAGATGACCGACCCCACGATCACGGTGACGAACCTCGGCGACCTCGGCGTGGAGGCGGTGTTCGGCGTCATCTACGCGCCGCAGGTGGCGCTGGTCGGCTTCGGCCGGGTCACGGAGCAGCCGTGGGCGAGGGACGGCATGCTCGGCGTGCATCCGGTCGTCACGGCGACGCTCTCGGCCGACCATCGCGTCAGCGACGGCCTCCGCGGCGGACGCTTCCTGACCCGCATCGACGAACTGCTGCAGGAGCCGGAGGGACTGTGAACGAGACCGACGCCCGCGCGGCCGTGCTGGCCGCCCTCAACGAGGTCGCGCCCGAGATCGAGACCGACGACCTCGACGGATCGGAGCGCCTCCGGCAGGATCTCGAGCTGGACTCGCTGGACTTCCTCCGGCTCCTCGAGACCCTGTCCCAGACGACCGGGGTCGCCGCGTCCGAGGACGACTACCCGGGTCTGACCACGGTCGGCGCCCTCGTCGACTACGTCGCGGCCCGCGACTGACCCCGCCCCCGATCGCGCCTCACCCCGTCGGGTCGGGCGGACCGGCACGCGCATCGGCCGTGGCCGGGGCGAACGGGGCGTCGACCGCGACGCGCACGAGCACCGTCGGGCCCGCGACCTCGCAGGCGACGATCCGGGCGGCGTTGCGCTCCGCCGCGCGCGCGGCCATCGCGCAGGGGGCTTCGGCCACCGCGCCCGACAGGGCATCGGCGGCGGCGAGCGAGGCGGCATCCGCGGCGTTCGCCGCGTACTGGGACGCCACGACGCCGGCGAGGACGCTCGCGAATCCCGCGGCGAGCGCGACGCAGGCCCCGGCGATCGCGACCGCGAGGACCGTCGCCGCGCCGGACTCGTCCGCCAGCCGGTCGCGGATCCCGAGCGCGACGGTCCGTCGCCGCGACCCGGTGCCGCTCACAGCCCGCCGCGCATCGCGCACGACGTGGCCCGCAGCTCGATCGCGGCGAGCACGCCGCCCGCGTCCCCCGTGAGGGTCGCGCACACGAACCGCTCGTCCGTGCGGGCGGACATCCGCACGCCCGGCGCGTTGCGTCCGGCGATCGCGGCCGCCTCCGCCACGGGGTCGCCGCGGCCGAGCGAGCGCGCCGCGTCGGCGGCGGCATCCGCGAGGCGCACCTGCACGGCGGCGACGTGCACCGACGAGATCGACAGTGCCAGCACGAGTGCGATCGCGGGCAGCGCGACGGCGAACTCCGCCGTCACGCTGCCCCGCTCGCCGTCATCCGACCGTGAGCGCATTCCGCACGAGGTCGGTGAGGATGCCGCGCACCTCGTCGCCCCGGAGGATGACGACGAGGAGTCCGGCGAAGCCGACGGCGGCCATGGTCGCGACGGCGTACTCGGCCGTGGCCGCCCCGCGCTCTCCGGCCAGTCGGCGGAGGAGGCGGCGGAGCGCCGGTGGCATGGTCGGTCTCGGATCCGGCTCGCCGGCGCGGGTCCGGCGGCTGTCGGCCTGGGGGACGCGGTGTCGGTCCGGGTGCATGGGGTTCCTCTCTTCGGGCCGCGGGAGCGGCGGGGGCGGCACGAGTCGGGTGCGCGTCATCCCGGACTCCCGAGGGTGCCGGTGACGACGGAGATCAGCAGGGGTGCGACCCCGAGCAGCACGAACGCGGGCAGCACGCAGCAACCGAGCGGGATCATGAGCCGGACCCCGAGCGCCGCGGCCCGGATCGCCCCCTCGGCCCGAGCCGCACCCCGCGCGCGTGCCGCCTCGGCCCGGAGGAGCTCCGCGACCGGCGCGCCCGCGCGCTCCGCGAGGGCGACGACCGGCGCCGCGGCACGAGTGTCACCGAGCTCCGGCAGGTGCGACCGGAGCGCCGCCCGGACGATCTCATCGGCGCGGGCGATCGAGGCGCCGCTCGCGAGCGCGACGGCGAGGAGGTCGAGCTCGATGCCCGGCGACGGTCGCGCGACCGCGGCACGGTCGATGAGCGCCCGATTCCAGCGCGCTCCCGCCCAGAGCAGGGCGGAACCCGCCGCCAGGCAGGCGATGCCGAACGGATTGCCGAACAGGACGCCGAAGGTGTCGAAACCGAGGGTCGCGCCGAAGACGAGCGCGATCGCGGGGAGGGCGGCGACGAGCCGGCTGCTGGCCCGGGGTCCGGCGAACGCGGCACGGGCATCGCGCCGCAGCTGCGCCTCGTCGCGCAGGGAGCCGGCCAGCGCGGCCAGGCATGTCGACAGCGGCGAGCCCGACGCCTGGGCGACGGCCCAGGCGGCGGCGAGCACCGACCATGCCGGCGAGGCCGCCGGCGCCGACCGCCGCGCCCGCTCGATCGCCTCGGACACGTCGTCGCCGGCGGCGGCCGCCCGGCCGGCCGCGTCGAGCACGACCGCGTCGGCGACGTCGTGGACAGGCCGCCTCGGTGCGCGAGCCTCCGGAGCCGGCTCGACGATGACGAGGTTGCGCCACGCCGCGGCCGGAGCGAGGCCGGCTCCGAGCAGCGTCGCGAGCCGCTCGGACGCCCCGGCGACCCGGTCGATCGGGGCGCCGGGGTCGCCCCGGCGGGCCAGCACGCGGTCGACGACGACGCGCACGCCCCGCGCGGCGCGTCCGCCGGTCGACCCGGCCGGGGCCGGGATCAGCACGGCTCGACCTCCAGGGCGCCGCCGCGGAGCCGCAGCCGGGCCACGCCGGCGACGCGCCGTCGCCCGTCGACGCGCTCGAGGTGCACCACGAGGTCGAAGGCGCTCGCCGCTTGGCGGGCGACCGCGTCGGCCGCCATGCCGGCCGCGGCACCGAGCGCCTCGAGGCGGGCCGGGACGTCGTCGAGCGAGTTGGCGTGCAGTGTCCCCGCGCCGCCGTCATGACCGGTGTTCAGCGCCGCGAGCAGCTCGCGGAGCTCGGGCCCGCGGCACTCGCCCACCACGAGGCGGTCGGGGCGGCATCCGCAGCGCCTCGCGCAGGAGCAGGTCGAGGCCGATCCGGCCGCTGCCCTCGAGGTTCGCCTGACGCGCCTCGAGCGCCACGACGTGCGGATGGTCGAGCCGCAGCTCGGCCACGTCCTCGAGGAGCACGATGCGCTCGCCCTCCGGCGCCTCGGCGAGCAGCGCGCCGAGCAGGGTCGTCTTCCCGGTTCCCGCGCCGCCCGTCACCAGCAGGTTGCGGCGCTCGGAGACGGCGCTGCGCAGCTGCGACTCCTGGTCGGGCCCCATCATGCCGGTGCGGGCCAGCGCCGCGATCGAGAACCCCGCGGCCCGCGGGATGCGGACCGAGATGAGCGTGCCGCTCGAGGAGACCGGCGGGAGGACGGCGTGCACGCGGATGCCGCGCCCGAGCCGCACGTCGACCGCCGGCGTGGCCTCGTCGACGTGGCGCCCGCCCGCGGCGATGAGGCGTACGGCGAGCGCGCGGACCTCGGCCTCCGAGGCCGACCAGGTCGATTCGCGCCGCGCGCCGGCGCCCCGGTCGACCCAGAGCCCCCGCTCGCCGTTGACGAACAGGTCGGTGACGGGGCCGTCGGACGCGTAGGCGGCGAGCGGGCCGAGGCCCTGGAGCTCCTCGTCGGCGAGCGCCGCGTCATCCCGCCGGGGCCATTCCGGCTCGCCGGGGGCGGGGGCCCGCGAGGCGTCCCGGCTCGACCCGCGGTCGGCCGGCACGGCCGGGACGACCGCGCCGTGCGGATCGCGCGCAGGCGCGCCCTCCCAGGACGGGGCGGCGACGAAGGGATGCGGCATGCCGCCGAAGCTACGGCGACGCGACGTGCGTCCGGCCCGGCGAACGCCGCCGTGGACGAGACGAGCCCTCCTCGCATCGTTGTGGAGGAGGGCTCGCCGCGGGCATCGGAGACACCCGTTAAAGAGAAGGGGGCGGCACCCATTGGGGGGAACAGGTGCCGCCTCGGCAGACAGGGATTGGGGGGAATCACCTGTGCTGCAGGCCAGGAAACGAGGTCCGGGCGTATTCAGTGTAGGGGCTCGGGATCCATACGCAAGTACTTTCTGTCCTCATTTGTGGGGACATACAGAAAAACGTGCGATCTCGTCGATCCCGATCGTCGGATACCGACGAAGTCGGCGGCGGATCCGCGTAAAGAACACTGAATCCGCAGCGCGCTCCGAAACGGCCGTTCGACCGCGGCGCCGACCCGGTCAATCCTAGGGCCTGAGCGGCGTCACCGGGCGTCACCGGCGGTCACGACGCCGCGCCGACGGGCGGTATGGTGCTGTGTGGGGCAGGCGACCCACCTTGAAGATCCATCGCGAAGGAGCGATCGCACAGTATGAACGCGCAGATCGATCACGCGCTCGAGGAGATCCGGCGCTTCCGCCCGAGCCCCGAGTTCGCCGCCCAGGCCGTCGCCGACGAGAGCCTCTACGAAGCCGCACGAGCCGACCGGCTCGGCTTCTGGGCCGACCAGGCCCGCACGCTTCTCCAGTGGGAGAAGCCCTTCACCCGCACGCTCGACTGGTCGAACCCGCCGTTCGCGAAGTGGTTCGACGACGGCGAGCTCAACGTGGCCGTGAACTGCCTCGACCGCCACGTCGAGGCCGGCCTCGGCGACCGGGTCGCGCTCCTCTGGGAGGGCGAGCCCGGCGACTCGCGTGCCATCACGTACGCCGAGCTGACCGACGAGGTCAAGCGCGCGGCGAACGCCCTCACCGACCTCGGGGTCCGCGAGGGCGACCGCGTCGCCATCTACCTGCCGATGATCCCCGAGGCCGTCGTCTCGATGCTGGCCGTGGCCCGCCTCGGCGCGATCCACTCCGTCGTCTTCGGCGGCTTCAGCGCCGACAGCCTCGCATCGCGCATCGACGACGCCGAGGCATCCGTCGTCATCACGGCCGACGGCGGCTACCGCAAGGGCCGGGTCTTCCCACTGAAGCCCGTCGTCGACGAGGCGCTCGGCAAGACCGAGGGCGGCAGCGTCCGGAAGGTGCTGGTCGTCCGGCGCGGCGAGAACGAGGTCGACTGGAACGACGACCGCGACCTGTGGTGGCACGAGGCCGTCGCGAACGCGTCGAACGAGCACGAGCCGAAGGCCTTCGGTGCCGAGCACCCGCTGTTCATCCTGTACACGTCCGGCACCACCGGGAAGCCGAAGGGCATCCTGCACACCTCGGGCGGCTACCTCACGCAGGCCGCGTTCACGCACCGCAACGTGTTCGACCTGCACCCCGAGCGCGACGTGTACTGGTGCACCGCCGACGTCGGCTGGATCACCGGCCACTCGTACGTCGTCTACGGGCCGCTCGCCAACGGCGCGACGCAGGTCATCTACGAGGGCACTCCCGACACGCCGCACCCCGGCCGCTGGTGGGAGATCGTCGAGAAGTACGGCGTCACGATCCTGTACACGGCGCCGACCGCCATCCGCTCGTTCATGAAGCTCGGCCGGCAGATCCCCCACGAGTTCAACCTGCGCACGCTGCGCCTGCTCGGCTCGGTCGGCGAGCCCATCAACCCCGAGGCGTGGATCTGGTACCGCCACGTCATCGGCGGCGGCTCGATCCCCGTGGTCGACACGTGGTGGCAGACCGAGACCGGCGCGATCATGATCTCGGCACTGCCCGGCATCACCGACCTGAAGCCCGGCGCGGCGCAGGTGCCGATCCCCGGCGTCGAGATCAGCATCCTCGACGACGACGGCACCGCGGTCGAGGGCGAGGGCGGCGGCCTGCTCGTCGTCACCGAACCGTGGCCGTCGATGCTGCGCGGCATATGGGGCGACCCGGAGCGGTTCAAGGAGACGTACTGGGAGAAGTTCGGCGACAGGTACTTCGCCGGCGACGGGGCCCGACGCGACGAGGACGGCGACTTCTGGCTGCTCGGCCGCGTCGACGACGTGATGAACGTCTCCGGTCACCGCCTGTCGACCGCCGAGATCGAGTCGTCGCTCGTCGCTCACCCGTGGACCGCCGAGGCCGCCGTCGTCGGTGCCTCCGACGAGACCACGGGCCAGGCGGTCGTCGCGTTCGTCATCCTCAAGCAGAGCCACGCGGATGCCGCGTCGACGATCGACGACATCAGCGACGTGCTGCGCAAGCACGTCGCCACGCAGATCGGCGCGATCGCCCGGCCGCGCCAGGTGTTCATCGTGAACGAGCTGCCGAAGACCCGCTCGGGCAAGATCATGCGGCGCCTGCTGCGCGATCTCGCCGAGGGCCGCGAGATCGGCGACACCACGACGCTGGCCGACACGTCGATCATGCAGGTGATCAGCGCGCAGGTGCGCTGACCCGGTCGAACGAACGGATGCCGCGGCGGGAGCGCTCCCGCCGCGGCATCCGTCGTCTGCGCCGACTACGCGAACTCGACGACGAGCTCGACCTCGACCGGAGAGTCCAGCGGCAGGACGGCGACGCCGACCGCCGAGCGGGCGTGGCGTCCGGCGTCGCCGAAGACCTCGCCGATGAGCTCCGATGCGCCGTTGACGACCCCGGGCTGGCCGGTGAAGGCGGGGTCTGATGCCACGAACCCGACCAGCTTCACCACGCGCGTGACGCGATCGAGGGAGCCGAGCTCGGCGCGGACGGCAGCCAGGGCGTTGAGCGCGCAGGTCCGCGCGTACCCCTTCGCGTCGGCAGCGGGCACGAGCCCCTCGCCCTCGCCGACCTTGCCCGTGGCCGGCAGCGACCCGGCGACGAACGGCAGCTGGCCCGAGGTGTGCACGTGCGAGCCGGTGACCACCGCCGGGACGTACGCGGCGACGGGAGGCGCGACGTCCGGCAGGATGATGCCGAGCTCTGCGAGGCGGGCCTCGGCGGATGCGGCGGCCATCAGGCGTCGCCCTCGAACTGCTTCGCGGCCTGCGCGGCGGCGGCCTGCCCGGCGGAGGCCGCGGCCGACGACTCCCCGCCGACCGGGCGCTTGAGGTACGCGACGAGCCCGCCCTCCGGGCCCTGCACGACCTGGACGAGCTCCCACCCCTCGGCGCCCCAGTTGTTCAGGATCGCAGCGGTGTTGTGGATCAGCAGCGGCGTGGTGATGTACTCCCAGGCGGGCATGGGGACTCCTCGGTGTCGGAACGAACGGCTATCCTGAGGGTCGAGCCGACGGCGCAGCCGGCCGTCAGGCATGCCGGATTTTGCCAGCCTTCCTCAGATAGGCTCCACTCTATGTCTGCCCAGAAACGAACGATGAGCGATGCCGCCGGGGGAATCCTCGGCTTCGTCGGCATGAGCGCACTGGCTGGCGTGCTGGTCACGGCCGCCGTCACTCCGGCGCTCGCCGTCACGGGCATGGCCGCGAACAACAGCATCACGATGTTCGAGAACCTCCCCGGGTACCTCGAGATCGACGAGCTCGCCGAGAAGTCGACGGTCTACGCGATGGTCGACGGCCGTCCGTCGGCGATGGCGTCGTTCTTCGACGAGAACCGGGAGGAGGTGCCGTGGGACTACATCTCGCAGTACCTCAAGGACGCCGCGATCGCCGGTGAGGACCCACGGTTCTACGACCACGGCGGAGTGGACATCCAGGGCACCGTGCGCGGCGCGCTGAAGACGGTCATCGGCGGTTCGACGCAGGGCGGCTCGTCGATCACGCAGCAGTACGTCAAGAACGTCCTGATCAACAACGGCGTCTCCGAAGCGCAGACCGAGGAGGAGAAGCAGGCCGCCTACGAGGAGGCCACCGAGGTCAGCGCGGAGCGCAAGCTCAAGGAGATCCGGTACGCGATCACGCTCGAGAAGAAGTACTCGAAGGACGAGATCCTGCAGGGCTACCTCAACATCGCGCACTTCGGCGGCCGCGTCTACGGCGTGCAGGCCGCCGCGCAGTACTACTTCGGGACGAACGCGCGCGACCTGACGCTGCCGCAGGCGGCGAGCCTCATCGCGATCGTGAACAACCCCGAGAAGTTCCGCCTCGACTACCCCGAGAGCGAGGAGAACGGCGCGGCCACGGTCGACGCCGACGGCAACGCGGTCCCCTACGCGGCCAACAAGCAGCGGCGCGACTACATCATCGGCGAGATGCTCGATGAGAAGAAGATCACGCAGGAGGAGCACGACGCGGCGATCGCCGAGCCGGTGACCCCCGCGATCACCGAGCCGAGCACCGGCTGCGTCTCGGCCAAGGGCCATGCCTTCTTCTGCGACTACGTCTCGTGGGAGATCAAGAACAAGTTCGACAACCCCGATACGCCGGATGTCAACGAGGGCCGCGAGATGCTCCAGAAGGGCGGCCTCGACATCTACACCACCCTCGACCTCGGCCTGCAGAACGAGGCGATCAACGCGCTGAATGACAACGTGCCGAAGGTGGCCGACGGCGTCGACATCGGCGGCACCGTCGTGAGCGTCGAGGTCGGCACGGGGCGCATCCTCGCGATGGCGCAGAACAAGGACTACTCGGCCGACCAGGCCGTGCTCGAGAGCGGCCGCAACTACACCGCGGTCAACTACAACTCCGACATCGACTACGGCGGGTCGAGCGGCTTCCAGCCGGGATCGACCTACAAGGTGTTCACGCTCGCCGAGTGGCTCAAGGAGGGGCACGCCCTCAACGAGGCCGTCGACGCGCGACGTCGCGACAACTGGGGCCAGTTCAACAACAGCTGCGAGGGCACCATGAGCGGCGACGGCTGGAACCCGAAGAACGACGGCGGCGAGAACGGCGGCTACTGGAGCGCCGTGCAGAACACCGTGAACTCCTACAACTCCGGATTCGTCGCCATGGCGAAGGAGCTCGACCTCTGCGGCATCGCCAAGACCGCCGAGTCGCTCGGCGTGCACCGCGCCGACTACCAGCCCCTCTCGCAGTTCCCGTCGGCGATCCTCGGCACCAACGAGGTCGCGCCGCTCTCGATGGCCACGGCCTTCGCGGGCATCGCCGGGAACGGCGTGTCGTGCTCGCCGATCGCGATCGACCGCATCACCAACGCGAAGGGCGAGGAGGTCGAGCCGCCGAAGTCGGAGTGCACGCAGGCGCTCACGCCCGAGGTCGCCGCCGGCACCGCGTACGCGATGCAGGAGGTCATGAGCGGCGGAACGGGCCAGGCCTCGAACTACAGCACCGACCCCTGGGTGCCGATGATCGGCAAGACGGGTACGACCGACAACGCCGAGGCGACCTGGATGAGCGGCGCGTCGACGAAGGTGGCGACCGTGGTCGGCGTGTTCAACGTCACCGGGCACGTCAACCTGCGCGACACCTACTTCGACTCCGGACAGGCCGCGGGCCTGCGGCACAAGATCTGGCCGCGCGTCATGTCGTACGCCAACGCCAGGTACGGCGGCGACCCGTTCCCCGAGGTCAAGGGCTCCCTGCTGAACGCTCCGCAGGTCGCCGTGCCCGACGTGATCGGGCTGGCACCCGAGGCCGCCCAGCAGGCGCTCGAGGCCGCCGGCTTCGGATGGCGCATGGACGGCGAGGTCGACTCCGGCCAGCCCAAGGGCACGATCGGCGCCCAGTCGCCTTCGGGCACCGCGGGCCGCGGCGCGATCATCTCGCTCCAGGTCAGCCGCGGCAACGTCGCGAGCGTCCCGAACGTGGTGGGCATGTCGGCAGACGAGGCCGAGGCGACGCTGAGCGGCGCCGGATTCCGGGTCGACCGGAAGCAGCAGGACGTGTCCGATCCGTCACAGGACGGCATCGTGCTCTCGCAGGATCCGAGCGGCAACGCCAAGCCCGGCGACAAGGTCACCATCGTGATCGGCCGACTGCAGGGCGGCGGAGGCGGGGTCGTCGAGCCCCCGGGCGGCGGCAACGCACCGGGCGACGGGTGAGCGGCACGCTGACGCCCGCCGCGCGGATCGCACTCGCGATCGGCGCGGCGGGCGCCGCTGCCTTCGCGTGGGGCTCGCTCGTCGAGCGCCGACGCTTCACCCTCCGCCAGGTCCAGGTTCCGGTCCTCCCGGCCGGCGCCGAGCCCATCCGGGTGCTCCACATCTCCGACCTGCACATGGCGCCGTGGCAGCGCGACAAGCAGGAGTGGGTCCGCTCGCTGGCGACGCTGAAGCCCGACCTCGTCGTCGACACCGGCGACAACCTCGGCCACCGTGACGGGATCGAGGGCATCCGTCACGCCCTCGAGCCGTTCCGCGGCGTGCCCGGCGTCTTCGTCAACGGCTCGAACGACTACTTCGGCCCGGTGGTCAAGAACCCCTTCACGTACTTCGGCGGCCCCTCGCGCGCCGCGTCGAAGGCGGAGCGGCTCGACATCGGCCGGCTGCACGGATTCTTCGGCGAGCTCGGCTGGACCGACCTCGACAATGCGGCGGCCTCGCTCGAGGTCCGCGGCACCCACCTCGAGTTCTTCGGCGTCGACGACCCGCACCGGGGCTTCGATCGGCTCGATCGGGTGGCCGCCGCGATCGACGACCTGCGAGCCGAGGACCCGTTCGGCGACGACGCCTGGCCCGACCCGCACGGCGCCCTCGCCCAGCGTGCCGCCGTCACGATCGGCGTCACGCACGCCCCCTACCGCCGCGTGCTGAACTCGTTCGTCACGCACGGTGCGCAGCTGCTGCTCGCCGGCCACACGCACGGCGGCCAGGTGTGCCTGCCCGGCTTCGGTGCGCTCGTCACGAACTGCGACATCCCGCGCGAGCAGGCCAGCGGGCTCAGCGTGTGGCGGCACGGCCTCCGGTCGGCGTACCTGAACGTGTCGGCGGGGCTCGGGACCTCGATCTACGCGCCGGTCCGCTTCGCCTGCCCGCCCGAGGCGACCCTGCTCACGCTCGTCCCCGTGGGCTGAGCCGCGGCGAGCGATCGCGTGGTCGGGAGCACTCGTTTTCTCGGCTATGCTTGTTGAGGCCTTCGGGCCCCCGGGGTGTGGCGCAGCTTGGTAGCGCGCTTCGTTCGGGACGAAGAGGTCGCAGGTTCAAATCCTGTCACCCCGACCGGGTAGGCCCCCTCCACGCGAGGGGGCCTTCGTCGTGTCACGGGGTGCGATCGTCGATGGATGCCGCTGCGGCATCCGCTCGCCCACCGGCGGCGCCGCGGCCGCCGCGGCTCCGCCCGCTCGCCCACCGCAGCGCCTGCTCGAGCGGGCCGCGACCGAGGTACCGACGCCAGAGCCAGGCGAAGAGCATCGAGCCGATGGTCAGCCCGATGAGCAGTGGCCACGAGTCGTCGCTGATGACGCCGTCCTCGCGACGGTACTTGCCGAACGAGATGACGATGAGGTGGGCGGTGTAGATGGTCAGCGGCATCGCTCCCATGGCGCCGACCGGGGAGAGCGCGACGCTCGCGATGCGACGCACCGCGGGACGAGCCAGGCCGGTCAGCGTGACGGTCGCGGCGACGATCATGAGCCCGACGGCGGTGTTGCCGACGGTCTCGAGTGCGGCTCGGATGGGCGCCGCCCACTCGTCGCCGGCCCCCGGCACGGAGGCGTCGGCGCCGGGCAGGACGCGCGAGACCGGCAGGGCGACCGACGCGACGATCGCGCCCGCCAGGGCGGTGCCCGCGACGACGCGGGGCGCGGTGATGTCGAGCCGGGCGAGACCGAGGCCGATGAGCATCACGGGCACCCAGATGATCACGGGGTACGCGCCCACGAGGAACCATTCGACGAGCAGCCCGAGCGGGCCGTCGGCGAGGGCGGCGGTCTCGGGGTCGCGTTCCGCGATGGCCGCGATCGCCGGGGTCATGGCGAGCAGGACCGCGCCGAGCGCGACGGCGACCCGTCCGGGCAGGAACAGCAGCGGCAGCATCACCAGGAAGGCGACGCCGTAGACGTCGAGGATCACGAACACCAGCGGCGCGAAGACCGCGACGACGAGGAGTCCGATCGCGATGAGCAGCAGCGCGCGGATGGCGATCTGGCGGCGCAGCAGCCACCGCACGGCGCGGTCGGCGACGGGCCTCGTGGCACCGGTGAGGAGCCCGAGCCCGATCCCCGCCGTCAGCGCGAACAGCAGTCGTGGGCGCTCGTCGGCGAGCGCGATGAGCTCGGCGGCGTCGACGGATGCCGCGGCCGGAGCGAGGTGGGCGATGAACATGCCGATGAGCGCGATCCCGCGCGCGACGTCGACGCCCTCGACCCGTCCCGGGAGCGCACCGCGGGTACGGGAGGAAGGCTCAGCGATCGTCACGATGGGCTCACTCCGGGATGCACACGGAGTAGAGGCCGCTGCGCAGCTGCACGTCGCACCGGGGCGGAGGTTCCCCGAACCAGATCCGGGGATCGCCGGCGGTGACCTCGACGGCGTCGGTCAGGCCGACCTCGGCGCCCGCGAGCACGCCGACGCTGACGCCCGGGCCCCAGAGGACGGCGAACCGGTCGTACCCGAGCCCGGCGATGTCGCCGGCGGCGGCGCGTTGGCTCGCGAGGGTCTCCCCCGTCGGCCGCGATTCCGTCCCGACGTTCACCGCGCGGCCCACGATCGAGAAGGCCAGGACGATCACCGCGACGATGGTGGCGACGCGCGCGGCCCAGTGCCCGCGACGGTCGGTGCGCGAGAGCAGGATCCGCGCCGCGGGCACGAGCGACGCGGCGAGCACCGGCGCGAACGCGAGCACCGCCGGGGCGGGGTGACGCACCCACGCCGGGGTGTGTCGGGAAACGAACCACCACGCGAGGTAGGTCGCGAGCCCGAGCGCGGCGGCGAGCACCACCGCAGTGAACTCGTCGCGAGGCGCGCCGGGCGGCATCCGCCTGATCGCGACGACGACGAGCGCGGCGCCGGCGACGAGCGCCACCACGCCCACGACGGCCGCGACGACGACCGGGAGGTTCCACGACTCGGCCAGCACCGTGAGCTTCTCGAGCGGCGACACGGCGTACCCGCGCTGCCCGCCGGAGCGGAGGAATCCGACGAACTCGAGGACGTGGTGCGCGTAGCCCGACGGCCCGAGGCTCGCGAACTTGGCGAACTCGAAGACGATGGTCGGCAGGGCTGCGGCGGTGGCCGCGATCAGCACCCGCGGCACGCTGCGGCGCAGCCGCGCCCGCCACGGGAGCGGCGCGTCGAGGAGCACGGCGAGCGCGAACGCGGGGGCTGCGAGGAGGGCGATGAACTTCACCTGGATCGCGAGGCCGAGGAGCAGGCCCGCGAGCCACGGGCGCCGATGGAGGAACGCCAGCGCGGCGGCGAGGAGAGCCGCCGCGGTGACCTCGCCGAGGATGTCGGCCGGCGTCTGGATCGGGGAGGGCATCGCGGCGGCGTCGAACGCGAGCGGCAACGCGACGGCCACGAGCGCGGCCCAGCGGCCGCCGAGGCGATGCCCGATGAGCGCGAGCGCGGCGATCAGCACCGCATAGCCGGCCGTCGCGACCGCGCGGCCCGCGATGACCGGGTCGATGCCCAGCGCGATCAGCCCGGCGATGGGCAGGAGCATCACCGGTCCCGTCGAGATGCGGACGTCGAAGGGCATGGGCACGCTGCCCGAGAGGATGCCGTCGCTGGTGTACCCGAGCCCGTGGGCGAGGTTGATGGGGACCGTGAGGTTGAAGGCCTCGTCCTCCCACAGGCGGACGGTCGCGATGCCGGGGACGAGGACGGCGAGGTTCGCCGCCACGAGCGCGGCGACGGCGAGCCAGAACGCGACGTCGGCGGCGACGCGGCGCGCACCCGGGCCGGCGCCGCCTCCGCCGTCGTGCTCGACCTCGACGCCCGCGTGCGGCGTCGTCATCCGGCCGACCCGGGGCGCAGCGACACCTGCCAGACCTCGCGGGCCGCCTCGCGGGCGAATCGCCGAAGCCGCTTCGGCGGCAGCAGCGGCGGCCGGTCGACCCCCCACATCGTGCCCGTCGGGTTGGAGCCGCGTCGAGGCAGGCTCGCCACCTCGAGGTAGCGAACCCGGAAGCCGCGGCGCGCCTCGGCCAGCGAGAAGTGCACGTGCGGCACCAGGGCCTCGGCGGGCACCAGCTCGAGCAGCTCGCCGAGCCTCGCGGGCTTGTAGACGCGCAGCGGCGTGTTCACGTCGGGCACCCTCCGGCCCGCGGCGAAGGCGACGACCACGCCGACCATCGCGGTGAGGATCCGGCGGAACCACGGATCCTCCCGTCCGCGGCGGACGCCGTGCACGACGTCCGCGTCCGTCGCGAGAGCGGCGCGCACGGCGCGGGCGAGGTCGATGCCGTGGAACTGGCCGTCGCCGTCGACGTGGACGATGAGGTCGGGCTCCAGCGCGAGGCCGGCCCGGTATGCGGCCAGGGCCGTCGGCCCGTGCCCCCGGTTCGCCTCGGCCTCGATGACGGTCAGGCCCAGAAGGCCGGCGGCCAGGTCGCGGAGCACCTCGACGGTGGCATCCGTCGACCGGTCGTCGACCACCACGAGGTCGAGTCGGGTCGCCAACGGCGACAGGGCACGGTGCAGCTCGTCGAGGAAGCCTGGGAGGCCCTCGGCCTCGTTGTAGGCGGGCATCACGACAGCGAGATGGTCCAGGTCCACGCAACCTCCCGGCGGCTCGGCTGCGCGGAAGGGGCGCAGGCTCGTGGAGTAGCGTAGTCGAGGTGTCCCACCATGCTCGATGGCGTCGCCTGGCCGGTCTCGGCGCGCGGTTCCTGACCGTCGGCGCGATCAGCACCCTGATCGAGATCGCGGTGTTCAACCTGCTCTACCTCGGCCTCGGCGTCGACGTCGTGACGTCGAAGATCGTCGCGTCGCTCGTGGCGCTGGTGAACGCCTACTTCGGCAATCGCGAGTGGACCTTCCGCGACCGCGGCGGGCACTCCCGGACGGTCGAGATCGTGCTGTTCGTGGTCGTGAACGCGGCCTGCACGGCGCTCGGAGCGCTCATCGTGTGGGGCGGCGTCATGGTCGCCTCCGCGCTGCTGGGCCGCGAGGCCGGTCCGTTCGCCGTCAACGTCGTGAACCTCGCGAGCATCGCCGTCGTCGTGGTCGTCCGGTTCCTGCTCTACCACTACGTGGTGTTCCGCGGGGTGCGGGCCCCGCGCGTCGAGCGCGTCGGTTCCAACTGACCGGCGGACGGGCGCCGAGGCCGACGCGCGCGCACGGGTCCGCGTCACTCCCCATGACCGCCGCGCGCGGCGGCGCTCGAGTCGGCCGGGCCGCGAGGGTCCGAGCGCGGAAGTGACCCCCTTCGGGGGAGGGTAACCGAGGATTACTCAGCAATACGATCGGCACAGGTCGGTTCGCGACCCTCTGGGGGGAGGGGTCATGTTCTGCATGCTGCGAGGACGGCGCGCCGCGAAGGCGACGCCGGAGATCCTCGAGATCCGGGTCCACGGCGTGCGAAACACGCCGCCGGCGGAGATGCTCGAGACCACGCCCGAGCGGATCATCCGCGACCGCGGGGACGACCTCGGGTCCTTCTGGCTGGGCCATCCGACACCGCCGCCGAGCCGCGGCGTGACGAGGACCGAGGCGTTCTCCTGGGGTGCGCAGGCGCGCACGGGCGGCGGAGCGCTGGCCGCCATCGGCCGGGCCGTCGTGCACGCCGGCTGGTTCCTGCTGCTGCCGTACGCCCTCGTCAACCTGGCGTACTGGACGCGGCGCATCGACCAGCAGCCGAGCGCCCACGCCCATCAGTGGGCCGGCGGGACCGGCGCCGCGACGGTGCGGGTGTTCGGACTGCTCCTCACGCTCGTCGCCGCCGCCGCGTTCTCGTCGGTGGCGGTCGACCTCATCGCCGTGCAGTGCTTCCGCGACGGCCAGGTGTGCGCGTCGCTGCCCGATGCGCTCGACGGGCTTCGCGATCTCGAACGCGATCAGCGCGCGACCCTCTTCGGCATCCTGCCCATCGCGACGATGCTCGTCCTCTACGTCATCGGGCGCAGGGGGCGAGTCAGCTTCGAGGAGCGCGTCAAGGAGTTCGGCTCGGATGTGCAGGGCGACGCCCCCGAGCCGGGCGTACCGCTTCTGGCCACCGGCGGCTTCTGGGCTCAGGCGCGCGTCGGCCCCACCTCCGAGTGGCTCCACCTCGCGGCATCCATCGCGCTGGTCCTGTTCATCCTCGCGTTCGATGCCGCATACCTCGCCGACGACACCGGATGCTGGCGCGGGGGTGAGTCCAAGATCGACGCGCAGTGCCTGATCAGCGGACTCGACCGTCCATTGCCAGCCGCCTTCGCCATCGGGTCGCTCTCGCTGCTCGCCGGCGTCGTGGTGCTCGTCGCCCTCGCCTCGCACGACCGGAGCGTCCGGCGCACCAACCGCAAGCGCGGCTTCGCCATGGCCGCACTCTCGATCGCGATCGCCGGCTACGCCGCCTGGACCGTCCTCACGTTCGCCGACGGCGGCGCACGGGTCGACGACGGACGGGGCATGCTCGGCCTCAAGGCGACGCCGATCGTGATCGTCGTCCTCGCGTTGTTCCTCGCGCTCGCCGGCATCGGTTGGAAGCGACCGAGGGACTGGCGGCGAGCGGCGAGCGGCGTCTTCCTGCTCGGCGGGGCGATCAGCCTCATCCTCAGCCATTGGGACGGAGAGCACCGCTGGATGCTCACCGCCGCGGCGGGCGGATTCGTGCTGCTGCACCTCGCCGTGGCGTTGAGCACCCCCGTCGATCTCCGCTTCCAAGCCTGGCGGGGTCACGGCGCAGCCGTCGCGATGATCCTCGCACTGTTCGCCTCGATGGCGCTCTCGAGCCTCCTCGTCCTCGGGGCCGCCTTCTGGTTGGGCACCCCGGCCGAGTCCGGCGAGGTCGTCGGCATCTGGCGGACGCCCGGTTCGGCGGCGAATGCGCTCGACATCCCCGACGCCTGGGAGCGTTTCGCGGTGCTCCTGACCGCGATCGTCCTTCTCATGATCCTGCTCGTCCTCGCAGCGCTCATCCGGAACGTCATCCGCTTCGTCGGCTTCACGCTGCCGACGCTGCGCCTGCCGGATCGCGACGAAGTCGACAACGCGAAGCTCGCCGGGGTCGATCGACCGAACCCCGCGACCTATGCCCCCCGACTCGATGGGCTCGCCGGCGGAATCCGCCGACGTGTCGGCATCCGCCGCGGCTCGCACCTCATGCATCGGGGCGAGCCCCTGTTCGGGTGGCTGGCCGGCTTCTGCGCCATCGGCTTCCTGAGCCTGTCCTCCGGGATCATCTTCGACACGGTCCGCGACGCCCTCGACGACGCGGCGCCCGGACTCCCCTCGGCCATTCGCGTCGGATCGAACGGAGTCCTCGTGCTGGTCGCGGTCGCAGCGGTCGGGGCCGTCGTGACGCACGCCGCAGCCAGCACCGAGCGACCGCTCGGCGTGTTCTGGGACGTCGTCGCGTTCTTCCCACGCGCCGGCCATCCGTTCGCGCCGCCGTGCTTCGGCGAGCGCGTCGTCCCCGAGCTCGCCGCACGCATCCGCGACTGGTTCCTGAAGGGCGACGGAGGCACCCCGCGCAGGGTGATCCTGACCGCGCACTCGATGGGATCCACCATCTGCGCCGCCACCATCCTCGCCCTCCGCGGCGAGAAGCTCGGGCACGGTCCCGACGCCGGCGACGAGATGACCGAGCATCTGGCGCTGCTGTCGTACGGCACCCAGTTGCGGGCCTACTTCAGCCGATTCTTCCCGTCGGTGTTCGGGCCCGAGATCCTCGGTGTACCCGGGCTCCTCGGGCCGTCACTCTGGCTGCGCGATCCGTGGCAACGGCAGGTGCTCGCCGAGTTCGCGAGGCCGACGCTCCCCGCGCCCCGCCACGACCGGCTGCGGACCCTCACTGGCCTGCTCGGCGCCGAGGGCACGACGGTTCCACGGTGGCGGAGCCTCTGGCGGCGCACCGACTACCTCGGCTTCCCGGTCTACGCGTACCGTGGCGACGGCAACCCGATCGATCTCGGAGCCACGGAATCGGCACCGGCGAGCTATCTCTGGCGGATCGCGACGCATAGCGACTACCTCGGCACGCCGCAGTTCCGCCAGGCGCGCGACGACCTCGTCGAGGGCCTCGGAGGACACGCGCGCCCCGAGGCGCCGGCGGTCAGTGCCGCCCGTTCAGCACGCCCCCGCTCTCCTGCAGGTAGCACACGCCGCACAACGACTCGTAGGTGACCTCGACGCCGTCGATCGCGACCTGGTCGCCGTCGAAGATGTAGCGGCCGTCGACGCGGCGACCGTTGAAGATCGCCTTGCGCCCGCACCGGCAGATGGTCTTCAGCTCCTCGAGGCTGTGCGCGATCTCGAGCAGGCGCCGACTGCCGCGGAACGCGACGGTCTGGAAGTCGGTGCGGATGCCGTACGCCAGCACCGGGACGTCGTCCAGCAGCGCGATCCGCAGGAGGTCGTCGACCTGCTCGCTCGTGAGGAACTGCGCCTCGTCGACCAGCAGGCAGCTCACGTCGCGACCGTGCGCCTCGATCACGGGGGTGCGGTGGCGCTGGAAGGCCTCGAACACCGGCTCGTCGGGCGCGATCGTGAAGTCGACCTGGCGCACCACGCCGAGCCTCGAGACGATGTCGCGGTCGCCCTTGGTGTCGACCGCGGGCTTGGCCAGCAGCACGCGATGCCCGCGCTCCTCGTAGTTGAATGCCGCCTGGAGCAGCGCCGTCGACTTGCCCGAGTTCATCGCGCCGTATCGGAAGTACAGCTTCGCCATCTACTCGAGCATCCCGTCCTCCGCCGCTCGGCGGATCAAATCGGCGCGACGGCCGGCCGGGCGGCCGACCTTCGCGTACTTGTCACGCGCGCGGCGCAGGTACGTCTTGGCGGTCTCGTAGCCGACGGCCATCCGGTCGGCGACCTCGGCCGTCGACAGCCCGTGCGCGTAGAGGGCGACGGCCCGCTGCTCGGCCGCGCTGAGCGCCGGGTCGGCGATGCCGATCGACGCCGTGGCGTCGCCTGCCGCGTCATCGGCCGGGACCGCCGGGCGGTCGCCCCGCGCCACGCGCCGGACCACCTCGATCACCTCGGCGACGGGAATGGTCTTCGGCACGAAGGCCACGGCGCCCGCCGACAGGCAGCGGGCCCGCGAATCGGCATCGTCGAGGGCGGTGACGACCACGACCTCCGCGCCGGCGGCGCGGCACGCCCTGATCCGGGATTCGATCGAGACGGACTCGGGAAGCTGCAGGTCCATCAGGACGATGTCGACGGGGAATGCCGGGTCGCGCACGAGGTCGAGCCAGCGCGTCGCCCGGACCGCCACGCTGACGTCGGCGGCGTTGTCGGCGATCCAGACGGCGATGCCGTCGACGATGACGGCGTGATCGTCGAGGATCCCGACCCGGATCGGCTCGGGGTCAGGTGTCATGGCGGAACTCCACTCGGACATTCTCCCCCGTCGACGACGACTCGCCGCGCAGCCCCACCGCCCGCGCGACGGCGACGAAGCGATCGAGGTCGCGGCGCTCCGGCGGCGTCGGCCCCGGGCGGGCCGCGATCGCGATCACGCGCCCGCCTCCGGCGACATCCGAGACGCCGACCGTGATCCATGAGGCGCGGCCGTCGTCGGCGAGCCAGGTCAGGAGGGCGGTGAGGGTCGTCCGCTGGTCGTCACGCAGCGCGCCGGCCGCCGCCGCGGGGTCGAGCACGCTCACCGGCACGCCGCGCGCGTCCTCGATCGACCGGGCGAGCTGGTCGAGCCACGTCGACTCGATGCCCGCCTTCAGCGCGCGGCGCAGCGCCTCCGCGAGGCCGCGGGCGCGGTCCGCGTCGGCGACGGTGATCCGGTCGGCGGTCATCACGTGGGCGAGGAACGGCAGGACCTCGCGGCTCAGTACCGAGACCCGGCCCTGCTGCACCGATCGGGCGATCCCGGTGTGGAGGATCGCGTCGCGCTCCAGGGCGGTGGCCATCGTCCGCCGCTGCCACGCCAGCGTCTCGTCGACCACCTTCGCCGAGTACACGGATGCCGCGGCCGTCGGGGCGAGGACCGCGACCGCGTTCACCACCGCGAACGAGAACGCCGGGGCATCGGTCTGGGCCTCGCCCGCCGCACCGACCGCGAGGATCGCGAGCACGGCCGCCGACAACCCGCCCGCGACGGCGAGGGACGCCCACGAGCAGAAGGGCGCGAGCACGAGCAGCAGGAGGCCGAGCGCGAGCGGCCCGAAGTCGTCGTACAGGTAGGCGTTGCGTCCCGCGGTGCTGAGGAACTCGGCCACCGCCGCGCCGAGGGCGAGCACGACCACGAGCCCGAGGCGCTCGACCGTGAACGGCGCCCGGCCGGGCAGCGCCGACAGCCACGCCGTCGCGCCCGCCGCGGCGACCAGCACGACGGCGACCGCGGCGGCGAACGGCGAGCCTACCTCGTCGAGGTGCCAGGCGGTGAGCGCGACCGACATCAGCGACACTGCCACGGCTGCCGCGCCGACGAGCGGCACCGCGGCGACGCCGCCCAGCGGGTCGACCTCCTGCTGCGTCATCCGGATCGTCCCGCTCACGCGTCACCGCCCGTCGGGACGGAGATCAGCACCGTGGTCCCCACGCCCGGCCGCGACCACACATCGACCCGCCCGCCGACCTGCTCGATCCGGCCGCGGATCGAGGTGCGCAGGCCGATGCGGTCCGGGGGCACGAGGGCCGGGTCGAAGCCCGCCCCGCCGTCGACGACCGCGACGGTGAGTTCGCCGTCGGCCGGTCCGATCGCGACCTCGGCCTCGTGGACCCCGGCATGCCGCACCACGTTCACGAGGCACTGGGCGACCGCGGCCTCGAGCGCGTCGCGACGGCTCGCGTCGAGCACGTCCACCGCCCCGGCGTCACCCGAGAGGCGGACGGTCACGCCCGCCTGCTCGGCGACGGCGAACGCATCGACGAACGGAGCGGCGTCGTCCTCGGGCGGAGGTCCGCCCGGATGGGGCGTCCCCGCCCGATCGTCGCGTCCGAGCGGGTCCGACTCGGGGTCGCCGGCGTGGTCGATCGCCCAGTCGCGGCCGACGATGAGCGCGAGGTCGTGGCGGATGCCCGTGCGCAGCCGCTCGGGCACGGGCCCGGAACCGGCTGCGGCGACCGCGACGAGGTGGCTGAGCGCGGTGTCGTGCAGCCGCGCGATCGCACGGAGCTCGTAGTCGTGCCGGATCGCGAGTTCGCGCGCCTGCTGGCTCGCGCGGTGCAGGCCGGCCTCGCCACGTGCCGCGCTCCGTCGGGAGATGCCGTCGAACGTGCGCGCGGCCACCACGATCACCAGCGCGGTCGCGGCACTCGCATTCGGAACCCAGTCGGCCGCCGCGGGTCCGCCCGGCTCGAGCGCGACGGCGAGCAGGCTGGCCGCCTCGCCCATGCCCCAGGCGAGCGCCGCCCAGGTGATCGCGATCCGCGACCCGATGCCCGCCCCGCCGAGCAGGATCAGCGCGATCCGGGGCAGCGCGACGATCACGTTGTTCGTGCTCTCGAAGTCGCTGCCGGGGAGCATGACGACCGCTGTGACGCCGAACGCGACTCCGGCGCCGACCACGAGCACGACGACCGTGATCGTCACGGACGGCCAGCGCATGAGCGCGACCTGGGCGACCGCCTGCACGGCGATCAGGGCGAGGACCAGCGCGGCCGAGACTCTGGGGTCGGGCACGCCCCAGGCGCGACCGTCGACGACGGATGCCGCGGCGATCGCCATGCCCGCGATCAGGCAGACGCCGGCGGCGCTGTGCCCGGCCAGCGTGATGGCCCGGCTCAGGGATTCCCGCGCGAGGTGCTCGGGGAGGCCCAGGGTCATCGTGCTCCGATCCGCTCGCGGCCCGATGCCGCTGAGGGGATTATGGCAGGCGTCAGAACAGCATCGCAGGGTTCGCCGCCGCCTCGGGGACGTCACGCGCGCCCGGACGCGCAGGGACGCGACGCGCCACGGCGGCGGACGAGGCCACGCCTCCGGTCACCACGTCTTCGCGGCCGCGCGCGAGCCCGTGCGAACGGAGCAGCGGCCGGATGCGTTCGGCGAGCCATGCGCGGTACTCCTTCGGGGCGTACGCACTCGTGCCGGGATACATGGCGCGGTATCGCGCGACGAGTTCCGGGCGCTCGCGGCCGAGCCAGTCGAAGAACCACGGCTTCACCGATCCGCGCAGGTGCAGCGCCGAGTACACCAGGTCGGTGGCGCCCGCCTCCTTCGCACGGCGGACGGCGTCGTCGAGGTGGGCGCGCGTGTCGGTCAGGTACGGGAGGATCGGCATGAGGAAGACGGAGCAGTCGAACCCGGCGTCCCTCACCGCCGAGACGGTCGCGAGCCGCGCCGCCGTCGTCGGCGTGCCCGGCTCGATCGAGCGCTGCAGTTCGTCGTCGTACACCGCGATCGACATGGCCAGGTCGACGGGGACGTGCTCGCGCGCCGCCTCGAGGAGCGGCAGGTCTCGTCGGAGCAACGTGCCCTTGGTGAGGATGCTGAACGGCGTGCCGCTGCCCGCGAGCGCCTCGACGATGCCGGGCATGAGCGCGTACCGGCCTTCGGCGCGCTGGTACGGGTCGGTGTTGGTGCCGAGCGCGACGGGCTCGCGCCGCCAGGAGGGCCGGGCGAGCTCGCGCTGCAGCACCTCCCCCACGTTGACCTTCACGATCAGCTCGCGATCGAAGTCCTCGCGCGGGTTCAGGTCGAGGTACTCGTGCGTCGGGCGGGCGAAGCAGTAGCGGCAGGCATGCTGGCAGCCGCGGTACGGGTTGATGGTCCATCCGAAGGGCACGTACGACTGGCCGGGCACCTTGTTCAGGGCCGACTTCGCGAGCACCTCGTGGAACGTCACGCCCGCGAACTCGGGCGTCTGCACCGACCGGACGAGGTTGTCGAGCCGCGCCAGCCCCGGCAGGGTGCCCTGCTGCTCGACGCCGAGCTCCTGTCCGTTCCACCTCACGGCATCATTCGAACACATGTTCGAACGATCGGCAAGCCGATCCCCCGCGCGCCCGGGTGCGCCGGCGCTCACCCGGTCACGTGCTCCGCTCCGCCGTACCACCGGAGATCCGCCGGTTCTCAGGATCCTACGCGTGGAATCGTCCTGCGTTCCGGCGGATCTCCGGCGAGCGGGCGGATCTCCGGTGAGCCGGCGGATCTCCGGCGAGCGGGGCGGATCTCCGGCGAGCGGGGCGGAGGTCAGGCGCGCGCGCCGCCGAACCTGCCCGTCAGGACCGCACCGCGGCGCCCGGCCGGGGCGAGCTCGAGCTCCTCCCCCTCCCATCGCCGTCGCAGCCAGCGATCGTGGCTCGCGACGATCACGGCGCCCGGGTAGGCGCCGAGCGCGTCCTCGAGCTCGTCCGCGAGCGCCAGCGAGAGGTGGTTCGTCGGCTCGTCGAGCAGGAACACGTGCGGCGGCGCCGCGACGACTAGCGCCAGCGCGAGGCGCCGCTGCTGGCCGATCGACAGGGTCCCGACCGGACGGTCGAGGTCGCGCGGGCCGATCAGCCCGAGGGCGGCGAGCGGCACGCGCTCAGCACGTCGCTCCCCCAGCACCCCGTCGTAGATCGAGCGCGGGCTGGCCGCCGGATCGCCGAATCGGACATCCTGCTCGAGCAGTCCGATCCGCAGGCCGCGGCGCCGCCGCACCGTGCCGCGGTCGGGTGCGATGCGCCCGGCGAGCACGGCGAGCAGGGTCGACTTGCCCGCACCGTTCGGCCCGGTGACCAGCAGTCGGCTCGAGGGGGCGACGTCGAGCCCGGCGAGGTCGAGGCGCCCCTCGACCGCGATCCCGGAGAGCTGCAGCAGCCGCGCCGCCTCCCCGTCGAGCGCGTGCGACCCCGGCGGGATGCCCGTGAAGGCCAACCGCCCCGGGGGCCGCGCCACCTGGGTCCGTTCGAGCTCGGCGAGCCGCAGTTCGGCGTTCCGCACCCGCCGCGAGACCGCCTGCTCGACGTTCTCGCGTTTGAAGTGCTTCAGGAACTTGTCCCGGTCGCGCGGGGCGCGACCGTGGGCGACCGATCGAGCCGACTCGGCCACGACGAGGCGCAGCCGGCGCAGGTCGGCCTGCTCGTCCTCGTGCTGCCGTTCCCATCGCGCCCGCTCACCGGCGCGCACCGAGAGGTACTCGGTGAACGACCCGCCGAAGACCGTGCCGACGGATGCCGCGCGCGCGAGCGCGTCGACTCCCGCGCGCGCCGGGTCGAGGTCGAGCAGCCCGGTGGCCACCCGATCGAGGAACTCGCGGTCATGGCTGGCGAAGACCACCGGTCCTCGCCAGGCCCGCAGCCGTTCCTCGAGGAACGCGGCCGCGTCGTCGTCGAGGTGGTTCGTCGGCTCGTCGAGCAGCAGGGCGTCGGGCGAGGACAGCAGCAGCGCGGCCAGCGCGAACCGGCTGCGTTGCCCGCCCGACAGCTCGTCGATCCGTCGCGAAAGACCGAGCCCGGACAGTCCGAGACCCTCGAGCAGCTCATCGCGACGCCGGTCGACCGACCAGACGTCGGCGCGTTCGGCCGCATCCAGCGCGGCCGCGTAGCGCTCCGCGGCGGCGACGTCGGGAGTTCGCGCCGACGGCCGGCTCGCGGCATCCGCCGGCGGTACGACGGCCGGGTCCGACAGCGCGAGCGCCGCCGCGTCGAGTTCGCGCTCGATGGCGCGCACCTGCGCCACCGCGGCCTCGAGGACTTCCGCGACCCGGTCCCCGGGCGAGAAGGGTGGTTCCTGGTGGAGCAGGTCCGTGCGGGCCGGGCGCGACACCCGTCCGGCGAGCACGGCCCCGGGCGGCGCGACGCCGGCGATCGCGCGCAGGAGCGTCGACTTGCCGGCACCGTTCTCGCCGATGAGGCCGAGACGCCGGCCGGGCGCGACCGTCAGGGCGAGGTCGGACAGGATGCGCCGGCCGCCGAACGAGACGGACACGCCGTCGGCGCGCAGATGGGAGGAGAAGGTGAGATCGAATGACATGAGGGCGGAACCCTTCGGGATGCCGCCCCGGGCCGCCGTGCGCCCGCGCGCTTCGGCGGGCGCGGACGACGCGTCGGACACGGCCCGACGACACGCGTGGACGGCGACGACGGCCCGGGAGCGGATGGTGGATCCCGCCGGGCATCTGCCGTCGCCCGGGTGCGCGCGAACACCGTCGCGATCAGTGGAACACGCACACCCCGGATGTCAACGGCGCCTCGGGCGCGGGACGATGGGATGTGCTCACTTCATAGCGGGGACGACTGTAGCAGACCCGCTTCGGGCCGTCGAGGGTCGAGCGCGGGCGCGGCCCTACCGCGCGGCGAGCTCCCTGCTGCCGGAGAGCTGCAGGGCGGCCGCGGTGCGCGCGAGCGAGGCCGCCGCGGCATCCGGGTCGTCGGAGAGCGAGGTGCCGAGCGACGGGATCATCTCGCGCAGCTTCGGCTCCCATTCGCCCATGCGGTCGGGGAAGCACTTGCCCATGACCTCGAGCATGATCGGCACCGAGACCGACGCGCCCGGCGAGGCGCCGAGCAGGCCCGCGATCGAGCCGTCGGCACCCGAGATGACCTCGGTGCCGAACTGCAGGATGCCGCCCTTCTCGGGGTCGTTCTTCATGACCTGCACGCGCTGACCCGCCGTGATGAGTTCCCAGTCCTCGGACTTCGCGGTGGGCATGAACTCCCGGAGCGCGGCCATCTTCTTCTCGCGCGAGGCCATGAGCTCGGAGACGAGGTACTTCACCAGGTCGAAGTTGCGCAGGCCCACCTGGAGCATCGGGATGATGTTGTGGAACCGGATCGAGAACGGCAGGTCGAACCACGTGCTCGACTTGAGGAACTTCGGCGTGAAGCCCGCGTACGGACCGAACAGCAGCGAGGTCTCGCCGTCGACGACCCGGGTGTCGAGGTGCGGGACCGACATCGGCGGAGCGCCGACGGCGGCCTTGCCGTACACCTTGGCCTGGTGCTGGGCGACGAGCTTGGGGTTGGTGGTCCGGAGGAACTGCCCGGAGATCGGGAATCCGCCGTAGCCCTTGATCTCGGGGATGCCGGAGTGCTGGAGCAGCGCCAGGGCGCCGCCGCCCGCGCCGACGAACACGAAGCGCGCCCGCACGGTCTCGGGGGTGTTGCCCACGAGGTTGCGGACCTTCAGCTTCCAGGTGCCGTCGTTCAGGCGGTCGAGCCACGTCACCTGGTGGTCGGTGCGGATCGAGGCGCCACGCGCCTCGAGGTCGCGGAAGAGCTGGACCGTCAGCGCGCCGTAGTCGACGTCGGTGCCCGACTCGATCCGCGTCGCCGCGACCTTCGCCCGACGGTTGCGCTTCTTCGCCAGCAGCGGAGCCCACTCGGCGATCGTGTCGAGGTCCTCGGTGTACTCCATGCCCTCGAACAACGGCTGCCCCTGGAGCGCTGCGACGCGCTTCTTCAGGTACTCGATGTTCGCCTTGCCGCGCACGAACGTCATGTGCGGGGTGGAGTTGATGAAGCTGCGAGGCTCGGGCAGCGCGCCCTCCTCGACGAGGTGCGCCCAGTACTGGCGGCTGACCTGGAACTGCTCGTTGATCTGCACGGCCTTCGCGGCGCTCACGCTGCCGTCGGGCGCCTCGGGCATGTAGTTGAGCTCGCAGAGCGCGGCGTGGCCGGTACCCGCGTTGTTCCAGGGGTTCGACGACTCCTGCGCCACGCGGCCGAGGCGCTCGTAGACGCGGATGGTCCAATCGGGCTGCAGCCTCGAGAGCAGGGAGCCGAGCGTGGCGCTCATGATGCCCCCGCCGATCAGCACGACGTCGACGGTCTCCTCGGAAGTCACGGGCTCCAGTCTAAGCGGCACGGGATGGACGCGCTGACCACTCGTCGTCGCACGGATGTACGCCGTGACCGGCCCTCAGAGCCCCAGCGCCTGCAGCTCGCCGTCCATCCGGCGGGCGATCTCGGCATACCCCTCGTCGTTCGGATGCAGCCCGTCGGACGCCATCCACTCGGGATGCCCCTCGAGCCACCTCGACGCGCCGTCGATGCGGTCGGCGTCGATGTCGGCCGCGGCCTCCGCGACCAAGGCGATGATGACGTCGACGGACGGCGGGCGCTCGTCGGTGTACCAGAACGGCTCGACCACGACGATCCGCGCGTCGGGAAGCTCGTCCCGCAACCGATCGAGGTCGCGTCGGATGGCGGAACGGATGTCGTCGGCCCGGTCCGGCATCGAGAAGTTGTCGTTCAGGCCCATCGTGACGAGCACGACGTCGGGCTCCGGTTCGAGGCCGACGATGCGTTCGACGAGATCGTCGCCGGGCGGCCGCAGGTCGCGGTTGTTGACGAATCCCAGTCCGTCGACGCTGGGGTTGAACTCCGCCCAGCCCCGGTCGGCGGACACGAGCGTCGACCACCGCAGCGAGAGGTCGGAGGCTCCGGTCCCGCGCGTGTAGGAGTCGCCGTAGAACGCCGCAACGGTCGCCGCCTCCCCCGCCGGGGGCGGACCTCCCGCGGCCCAGCCGTCGGCTCGGGTCGTCGTCGGCGTCCCTCCGGCGCAGCCCGCGAGCAGGGCGACGGATGCCGCGGCCAGTGCCACCACGGCCGTCCTCCGCCCGAACAGGCGGACGGCCCGCCCCGCGAGATGCGGGACGGGCCGTCCGAGTTCGGTCAAGCGGCTCAGCGACGCTTGGCGGCCGCGATGCGCGGGGCGGCGATGGCGCCACCCAGGGCGATCGCGCCGAGGCCCGCGAAGAGCAGCCAGCCGTTGTCGAAGCCGGTCTCGGCGAGCTCCTTGCCGTTGCCGTCGCCGCCACCGGCCGGCGGGGTGGTGTGCGTGGTCACCGGCGGGGTCGAGGGCGGCGTGGTCTCGGTGGTCTTCTTCTCGTACGAGAAGGAGTAGTGGCTGACGGCCTTGCCGGAGGAGTGCTCGATCTCGAGCTCCTCGACGGGCGGGTCGACCTCGAAGTACTCGGGGCCGTCGCCCTGGTTCGCCGAACCCGCCTTCACGCAGTAGCCGGTGATGACGTAGCCCTCGGGGGCCTCGATGACCACGGACTCGGGGTCACCGGTGGTGTCGATCTTGCCGGAGTCGAGGCCGTCGCAGACCTTCTCCTCGGCGACGGCCGCGACCTCGAGGTCCTCGGCGTAGGCGGGTGCGGAGAAGGCGACTGCGCCGCCGGCGAGCAGCAGCGCAGCAGCGAACACGCGGGATGACTTCATGATGGGGGCTCCTGGCGGTGGAAGATACGGTCTCGGATTGGTACTGCCCGACAGGCAGGGCGAGGTCGCGGCGGGGATTCCGGCGGCCACTGTCGGACGGATCAGCGACAGCCTATGCGTCGCGCGGACCGGAGGGAGCCCCCCGAAAGGGGACATGACCGGAGTTTTCGATCACGATTCGGTCACGGCCCATCGTCGGCCGGGTGGGACCGGCACGCGTCCTGCCCGGACGGGTCGCTCAGACCCGCGTCGGGAGCTCCGCGGCGACGAGCTCGGCGATCTGCACGGCGTTCAGCGCGGCGCCCTTGCGCAGGTTGTCGTTCGACACGAACAGCACGAGCCCGCGGTTCTCGGGCGCCGACTGGTCCTGCCGGATGCGGCCGACGAAGCTCGGGTCGGCGCCCGCGGCCTGCAGCGGCGTGGGTACGTCGCTGAGCTGGACGCCCGGCGCGTCGGCGAGCAGCTCGGTGGCGCGCTCGGGGGTGAGGTCGTTCGCGAACTCGGCGTGGATCGAGAGCGAGTGGCCGGTGAAGACGGGCACGCGCACGCACGTGCCCGCGACGCGGAGGCCCGGCAGCTCGAGGATCTTGCGGCTCTCGTTGCGCAGCTTCTTCTCCTCGTCGGTCTCGAGGTCTCCGTCGTCGACGATCGAGCCGGCGAGGGGGATCACGTCGAACGCGATCGGCCGAGGGAACTTGCGCGGCTCGGGCATGGTCACCGCCGAGCCGTCGTGCACGAGGCCGATGGCGTCCTGCTCGACGGCCGCCTTCGCCTGCTCGAGCAGTTCCTCGCCCCCGGCGAGCCCTGCGCCGGAGACGGCTTGGTACGTCGAGACCATGAGCCGCTCGAGCCCGGCTTCGTCGTGCAGCACCTTGAGCACGGGCATCGCAGCCATGGTGGTGCAGTTGGGGTTGGCGATGATGCCCTTCCGGGCCTCGGCGATCGCGTGCGGGTTGACCTCGCTCACCACGAGCGGCACGTCGGGATCCATGCGCCATCCGCTGGAGTTGTCGATCACGGTGACGCCGGCCGCCGCGAACCGCGGAGCCTGCGCCTTGGAGAGCGTGGCGCCCGCGGAGAAGATGGCGATGTCCAGGCCCGAGGGATCGGCGGTCGAGGCGTCCTCGACCACGATCTGCTCGCCCTTGAACGGCAGGGTGGTGCCGGCCGACCGCGCCGAGGCGAAGTAGCGGATCGTCGCGACGGGGAAGTCGCGCTCCTCGAGGAGGCGGCGCACGACCGCGCCGACCTGTCCCGTGGCGCCGACGACGCCGATGTTCACTCCCTGTGCCATGGTGCTCCCTCTCGTGGCGATCCAGTATTCAGGACGTGCCCGTGCGCCCGGTGCGAATGCGTCCCGGCGGCGCGGATCTGGCAGCGATCCCCTGTTATCCGGCAGTCGTTCGACGGATGCCGCGCGGCATCCGCTCGTCGGCCTAGCGACCCGTGCCCGCGTAGACGACCGCGTCGATGTCGCTGTCGAGCTCGAACGCGGTGTGCACGGCGCGCGCCGCGTCGTTCACCGAGTCGGCGCGGGTGACGACCGAGATGCGGATCTCGGAGGTCGAGATCATCTCGATGTTGATCCCGGCGTCGTAGAGCGCCTCGAACAGGCGCGCGGAGATCCCGGCCGCCGATCGCATCGCCGCACCGACCAGGGACAGCTTGCCGATCTGGTCGTCGTACTGCAGCGACTCGAAGCCCAGCGACTCCTGCGCCTCGGACAGCGCCTTGAGCGCGCGCTCGCCGTCGGACTTCGGCACCGTGAACGAGATGTCGGTGCGGCCGGTCGCCGCGGCGGACACGTTCTGGACGATCATGTCGACGTTCGCATTCGTCTTCGCGACGAGCTTGAAGATCTTCGCGGCGGCGCCGGGCACGTCGGGCACGCCGACCACCGTGATCTTGACCTGCGACAGGTCGACCGCCACTCCGGCGATGACGGACTCTTCCACAGTCTCTCCTTCGGGAAGACGCTCGGGGTCGTAGACGATCGTCCCCTCGCTGTTGTTGAACGACGAACGCACGTGCAGCGTCACGCCGTGGCGTCGTGCGTACTCCACGGCCCTGATGTGCAGGACCTTGGCGCCGGATGCCGCGAGCTCGAGCATCTCCTCGCTGGTGATGCGATCGAGCTTGTGCGCCTTCTTGACCACGCGCGGGTCCGACGTGAAGACGCCGTCGACGTCGGTGTAGATCTCGCACACGTCGGCGTCGAGCGCCGCGGCGAGCGCCACCGCCGTCGTATCGCTGCCCCCTCGGCCGAGCGTCGTGATGTCGCGGGACTCCCGGCTGAATCCCTGGAACCCGGCGACGATGACGATCGCGCCGTCGTCGAGCGCCTCGCGGAGCCGGACCGGCGTGACCTCGACGATGCGCGCGGCGCCGTGCGTGGCATCCGTGATCATGCCCGCCTGGCTGCCGGTGAACGAGCGCGCCTCGACGCCCATGCTCTTGATCGCCATCGCCAGCAGCGCCATCGAGATGCGCTCGCCGGAGGTGAGCAGCATGTCGAGCTCGCGCGGGGCGGGGATGGGGCTCACCTCATGCGCGAGGTCGAGCAGCTCGTCGGTCGTGTCGCCCATCGCGGACACCGCGACGACGACGTCGTTGCCCGCCTTGCGGGTGTCGACGATGCGCTTCGCGACCCGCTTGATGCTCTCCGCGTCGGCGACGGACGATCCGCCGTACTTCTGCACGATCAAGCTCACGTGGGCGCTCCCGGGGTGTCTGGGCCGGGGAGCTGTTCACCCGGCGCCGGAACGTCAATCATACGGCGGGCCGCATCCACGGCCCGCCATGTGACGGGCGCCGGATGTCAGCGATCGCGCTCCATGTACCACTCGGTGAAGCGGACGGCTCGCCCGTCCGGCGCGAGCCGGATGACCCAGAGGTTGTCGTACAGCTTCGCGGCGGGGTAGTCGGTGCGCCCCTGCACGACGACCAGGTCGTCGGACTCGACGAGCACCTCCCAGTCGAAGGTCCAGTCGTCGGGCTCGTCCTTCGAGTCGATCCATCCCGCGACGATGGCCTCGCGTCCGCGCATCGCGTCGGGGTCGTCGGGGCTGAACTCGTAGACGGCGTCGTCCGCGAACAGCGCGGCGATGTCGTCGGGATCGTTGGTCTCCCAGGCGCGGATGTACCCCTCGACCCAGTCCCTGCCAGCGCTCATGGGCTCCGTTGTAGCGGCAGCGCCCGGGCCCCGTCAACGGGTGGTGCGGCGGCCGCGATCGTGGTCAGCCGACGATCCGGCGGCCCTCGAACGCACGACCCAGGGTGACCTCGTCGGCGTACTCGAGGTCGCCGCCGACCGGCAGGCCGGAGGCGAGCCGGGTCACGCGGATCTCGAGGGTCGTGAGCAGCCGGCTGAGGTAGGTCGCCGTGGCCTCGCCCTCGAGGTTCGGGTCGGTCGCGATGATGACCTCGGCGACCGTGCCGTCGGCGAGGCGCTGCATGAGCTGGCGGATGCGGAGCTCGTCCGGGCCGATGCCGTCGATCGGGCTGATCGCACCGCCGAGCACGTGGTACAGGCCGCGGAACTCGCGCGTGCGTTCGATCGCGACGACGTCCTTCGCCTCCTCGACGACGCAGATCAGGCTCGCGTCGCGGCGGGGGTCGCGGCAGATCGAGCAGGTCGACTGCTCGGCGACGTTGCCGCAGATCTCGCAGAACTTCACCTTGTCGCGCACCTCGGTGAGGATCTCGGCGAGACGGGAGACGTCGAACTGCTCGGTCTGCACGATGTGGAACGCGATGCGCTGCGCCGACTTCGGCCCGATGCCGGGCAGGCGGCCGAGTTCGTCGATGAGTTCCTGGACGATGCCCTCGTACACGCGCTACCCCCGCTCGCCGAATCGCGGCGACGGCGGCGCTTCGACCTCTTCGAGGAACGTCGCGCCGAGGAGGTCGCGGACGACCGCCTCGCCGTAGCGCTGGATCGGGGCAGGACCAGACGAACCCGGAGCGGACGTGGGCGCCGGGCGGCGCCGGTCGGCCGCGCGCACCTCGTCGACGGGCTCCGGGCCCGGCTCGAACGGCGGCTCGTCATCTGGCGGCGGCGCATCGGCGTCGTCGGGCGGCGGCACTTCCTCGGCGGACGCCGGCGTCGGAGCGACCGGACGCTCGGCGAGCGCGGTCGCAGCCAGGCCTGCCCGTGCGACCTCCCGGCCCGCGGTCGTCGCGCCGTCGACGGCCGGGTCGGTCGTGGGGATGGCCACGGTCGCCCAGGAATCCACCGGGTCGGCGGCGGGCGCGCTCGCCGCCGCGGTCGTGCCGGCCGCCTCGACCCGCGAACCGCGCGAGCCGGAGGGGCCGGTGTCGCCGGTGGCGGGCGTCGCGGAGCTCGGGGCCGGCGCGTCGCCGCGCGAGTGGTCGCGCGGGGCGTCCGCCCCGCCCTCGGGCTGCCCGGGCGCCGACGGAGGCGGCGTCGCCGGGCCCATCACCCGCGGGATGAACTTGACCTGGACCCCCAGGACCTCGCCTATCGCGCGCCGGAGCAGCTCGGCCGGGCTCTGCGTGCCCGTGGCGCCGCGCAGCTCCTTCACGTCGTTCTCGCTCGGGAACCCGAGGATCAGCACGGCATCGTCGGTGCGGTAGTCGATGACCCTGGCGGTCAGCGCCGCCATCCACGCGGTGCGCTTGGTGCGCTCGAGGACACCGAGCACCTCCGGCCAGGCATCGCGGACCAGTTCGAGCGTCACCGGGCCGGCGGGCAGGGCGCGGGGCGCGGGCGCCCCGGCCTCGGACTCGGCGGGCGGGACCGGCAGCGGCGGGGCGCCGGACGCGCCGCCGGCGGGTGCGGCGGAGGCCGGCGCGGCGACGGGCTCGGTTGCCTCGGCGCGCGACGGAGCCGGCGCAGCCTGGGTCGACGCGGCCGGCCGCGCGGGCGCCGTGTCGTCTTCCGGGCGCGACGGACGCGGCGTCGTCGCGGCCGGAACGGCCCCGGCATCGGCCACGCCCACCCGGCGCTCGAGTCGCTCGACCCGGGCGAGCGCACCACGCTCGTTCGCGTCGCCGGCGGGCACCAGGACGCGGGCCAGCATGAGCTCGAGGTGGAGCCGCGGCGAGGTCGCGCCGGTCATCTCGGTGAGCGTCTGGTTCACGAGGTCGGCGACCCGCGAGAGCTCGGCCGGGCCGAAAACCGAGGCCTGCCCCGCCATGCGGGTGAGTTCGTCGGCCGGCACCCCGCGCAGCACCGCGGCCGCCGCTTCGGGTGAGGTCGCGGCGACCACGATCAGGTCTCGCAGTCGCTCGAGCAGGTCTTCCACGAAGCGGCGGGGATCCTGGCCGGTCTGCATGACCCGGTCGGCCGCGGCGAAGGCGCCCGCCGCGTCGGCGGCACCGACCGCGTCGACGACCTCGTCGAGGAGTGCGCCGTGCGTGTAGCCGAGCAGCGCGACGGCGCGCTCGTAGCCGACCGTCGACCCCTCGGAACCGGCGATCAGCTGGTCGAGCAGGGACAGCGTGTCCCGCGGCGACCCGCCGCCGGCCCGCACGACGAGCGACAGCACGCCCGGCTCGACCGAGACGCCCTCCTCGTCGCAGAGTTGCTGGACGTAGTCGAGCATCGGCGCCGGCGGCACGAGCCGGAACGGGTAGTGGTGCGTCCGCGACCGGATGGTGCCGAGGACCTTGTCGGGCTCGGTGGTCGCGAAGATGAACTTGACGTGCTCGGGCGGCTCCTCCACGAGCTTCAGGAGTGCGTTGAAGCCCTGCGGCGTCACCATGTGCGCCTCGTCGAGGATGAAGATCTTGTATCGATCGCGCGCAGGCGCGAACACGGCTCGCTCGCGGAGGTCGCGGGCGTCGTCGACGCCGTTGTGGCTCGCCGCGTCGATCTCGACGACGTCGAGCGATCCGCCGCCGGCGCGCGAGAGCTCGACGCAGCTCGGGCACGTGCCGCAGGGCGTGTCGGTCGGGCCCTCGGCGCAGTTGAGGCAGCGCGCGAGGATGCGCGCCGAGGTGGTCTTGCCGCAGCCGCGCGGGCCGCTGAACAGGTACGCGTGGTTCACGCGGTCGGTGCGCAGCGCCGTCATCAGCGGCTCGGTGACCTGCGACTGGCCGATCATCTCGGCGAAGGTCTCGGGCCGGTATCGGCGGTAGAGGGCGGTGACCACGCGTCAATCGTAGTCGCGCCGTCCGACACCGCCGCCGGGGCCGTCGACCGCGCCGCGGCGTCCGCGACGGGCCGTACGGCCCGGCCGTGACGTCGCCGGTCGGGCATAGGATCGGGGGACCGCACCGGTGCGGCCCTGCGGCATCCGCTCGCCCGGTGCACGACGACGGAGGTGGTCACGTGACGGGGATCCGCAGTGCCGAGCAGTTCGAGCGATTCCGCGAACTCCTGCTCGCCGAGCGCCGGGAGGCCGAGGAGCGCCTCGCCGAGCAGAGCGAGGGCATCACGGCGGTGCGCGAGGCGAGATCCGACGGTTCGGTCGACGACGAGCACGACCCCGACGGCCCGACGATGAGCCAGGAGTGGTCGCAGCGCACCGCGGTGCTGCACGACGTCGAGCACGAGCTCGTCGACGTCGACCACGCGCTGGCGCGCATCGACGACGGCACCTACGGCGTCTGCGAGCGGTGCGGGCAGAAGATCTCCGTCGGCCGGCTCGAGGCCAGGCCGACCGCGACGCTCTGCATCGACTGCGCGCGCAAGGTGCGCTGACGCGGCGGCTGCGCTCGTCAGTCCGCGACGACCGCCAGCGTCTGGCGTGCGATCTCGAGTTCCTCGTCCGTCGGGACGACGAGCACGTCGACCGCGGCGCCCTCCGGTGAGATCCTGCGGGATCCGCGCCCTCGCGCGGCGTTCCTCGCGGGATCGACCACGACGCCGAAGCCCTCGAGCCCGGCGAGGGCTCGGCTCCGCACGTCCGACGCGTTCTCCCCCACGCCGGCGGTGAACACGATCGCGTCGACCCGACCGAGCTGCGCGGCGTAGGCGCCGACGTAGGAGCGGATGCGGTGGGCGTAGACGTCGAGCGCGATGCCGGCCCGCTCGTCGCCCGACTCGGCCGCCGCGACGAGGTCGCGCATGTCGGCGTGGCCGCCGAGTCCGAGGATGCCGCTGCGCTTGTTGAGCAGGTCGTCGACCCCGTCGACGTCGAGGCCCGCCCGCCGCTGCAGGTGCAGGAGGACCGCGGGATCGAGGTCGCCGGAGCGCGTGCCCATCACGAGCCCCTCGAGCGGGGTCATCCCCATGCTCGTCTCGACCGAGCGCCCGCCGTCGACCGCACAGGCCGACGCGCCGTTGCCGAGGTGCAGCACGATCAGCTTCAGCTCCTCCACCGGGCGACCGAGGAAATCCGCGGCGGCCCGCGAGACGAAGCGGTGGGAGGTGCCGTGGAAGCCGTACCTGCGTACGCGATGGCGCGCGGCGACCTCGGCGTCGATGGCGTACGTGTATGCCTCCGGCGGCATCGTCTGGTGGAACGCGGTGTCGAACACGGCGACATGCGGCACCGATGGGAAGGCGCGCTCGGCCGCGACGATGCCGGCGAGGTTCGCGGGATTGTGGAGCGGGGCGAGGACCGCCAGCTCGTCGATGTTGATCTTCACGAGTTCCGTGACGACCGTCGGCTCGAAGAACCTGGCGCCGCCCTGCACGACCCGGTGCCCGACCGCGACGGGCGCCTGCGTCTCCAACGACGGGCCGTGCTCGGCGAACGCCTGCAGCATCCACGCGAACGCGGCGTCGTGGTCGGCGATCGCCACGTCGTCGCGGAACTCCCGGCCCGCGGCATCCGTGTGCGTCGCCCGGCCCGAGGGCTGGCCGATCCGCTCGACGAGTCCGGTGGCGAGCGCCTCGCCCCGCTCCACCTCGACGAGCTGGTACTTCATCGACGACGAGCCCGAGTTGACGACGAGTACCGCGGTCACGACGCCGCCGCCGCCTGGATCGCCGTGATCGCGACCGTGTTCACGATGTCCTGCACGAGCGCGCCGCGCGAGAGGTCGTTCACGGGCTTGCGCAGCCCCTGCAGCACCGGCCCGATCGCGACCGCGCCGGCCGAGCGCTGCACGGCCTTGTACGTGTTGTTGCCCGTGTTGAGGTCGGGGAACACGAACACCGTCGCCCGGCCCGCGACCTCCGATCCGGGCATCTTCGTGCGAGCCACGGCCGCGTCGGCGGCCGCGTCGTACTGGATCGGCCCGGCCACCGGGAGCTCCGGAGCCCGCTCCCGCACCAGCTCGGTCGCGCGTCGCACCTTGTCGACATCCGCCCCCGTACCCGACTCGCCCGTCGAGTACGACAGCATCGCCACGCGCGGCTCGATGCCGAACTGCGCCGCCGTCTGCGCCGACGAGATCGCGATGTCGGCGAGCTGTTCCGCGGTCGGGTCGGGCACGACCGCGCAGTCGCCGTAGACGAGGACCCGGTCGGCGAGCGCCATCAGGAAGACGCTCGAGACCACGTCGACGTCCGGACGGGTCTTGATGATCTCGAACGCCGGCCTGATCGTGTGCGCGGTGGTGTGCATCGCACCCGACACCATTCCGTCGGCCAGCCCGAGCTCGACCATCATCGTGCCGAAGTACGAGACGTCCTGCACGGTGTCGCGCGCCTGCTCGAGCGTCACGCCCTTGTGCGCGCGGCGGCGGCGGTACTCGTCGGCGAACCGGTACACGAGGACGTGGTCGTGGTTCGAGAGCACGGTCGCCTTCGAGATGTCGAGGCCGAGCCCGATCGCCCGGGAGCGGATCTCGATCTCCTCGCCGAGGATCGTGAGGTCGGCGACGTCGCGGGCGAGCAGGGTCGCGGCCGCCCGCAGCACCCGGTCGTCGTACCCCTCGGGGAGCACGATGTGCTTGCGGGCCGCGCGGGCCCGCGCGAGCAGGCCGTACTCGAACATGAGCGGCGTGACCACGTCGGTGCGCGCCACGTCGAGGCGGTCGAGCAGCTCGTGGCCGTCGACGTGGGTCTCGAACAGGGCCAGCGCGGTGTCGCGCTTGCGCTGCGACTCGGCGGCGAGCCGGCCGCGGGTGTGCGTGATCGCGAGCGCGGTCTCGTAGGTCGTCAGCTGCGTGCGGATGATCGGGAGGCCGGACTTCAGGCCCTCGATCAGGCGCTCGACCGTCTCGGAGACCGGGAAGCCGCCGTTCAGCACGATGCCGGAGATGGAGGGGAACGTGGCCGACGCGTGGGCGGTGAGGACCCCGAGCAGCACCTCGCTGCGATCGCCGGGCACGACGACGACCGAGCCCTCGATGAGCCGGGTGAGGACGTTCTCCATCGACATCGCCGCGATGACGGCGCCGAGCGCCTCGCGCTCGAGCAGCTCGGGGTCGCCGGCGTAGAGCTCGCCGCCGACCGCGTGCATGACGCTCCGCATGGACGGCGCCACGAGGAACGGATCCTCGGGCACGGCCCACACCGCGACGGATGCCGCGTCCCGCGCCGGACGTCCGTTGGAGACCGCCGCATCGGCCGCACGGCCCACCGCGCCGCGCACCGCCGCCACGACCTCGTCGATGCGGTCGGGGTCGGCACGGTTGGCGACGATGCCCACGAGCGTCGCGTGCTCGCGATCGAGCTCCTCGAGGGCGAGCTCGGTGAGCTGGGCGAGCTCGTCCGGCGTCCGCGCGTCGGTGTACCCGAGACGCTCGCTCGTGCCGCGTCCCTGCGGCACCCGGCCGCCGACGACGAGGAGCACCGGAGCCCCCAGGTTCGCCGCGATCCGCGCGTTGTAGGCCAGCTCGGTCGGGCTGCCGACATCCGTGTAGTCGGAGCCGATGACCACGACGACGTCGCAGCGCGACTCCACCGACTTGAATCGCCGGACGATGGTCGCGAGCGCGACCTCGGGGTCGGCGTGCACGTCTTCGTAGGTGACGCCGATCGCCTCGTCGTAGCCGAGGTCGATCACGCCGTCGTGCGCGAGCAGCAGCTCGAGCACGTAGTCGCGCTCCTGCGTGGACCTCGCGATGGGCCGGAACACGCCGACCCGCGTCGCCCGTCGGCTCAGCGTGTCGACCGTTCCGAGTGCGACGGTCGACTTGCCCGTGTTGCCCTCCGCGGAGCAGATGTAGATGCTGTGCGCCACGCCAGCCAGCCTATTGGGCGGCCCGGGCGCCCGGCTGGGAATCACTGGCGAGGGGCGCTCGGTTCGCGGTCCGGCCGCGCTCGGGTAGACTGTCCGAGGCTCCTCACGTGGCGCCATCCAGGCCAACTCCCCCAGGGCGGAAACGCAGCAAGGGCAACCGGGCTCTGGCGGGTGCGTGAGGGGTCCCAGGAGGATTCGCCTAGTGGCCTATGGCGCACGCTTGGAAAGCGTGTTGGGTGAAAGCCCTCGGGGGTTCGAATCCCCCATCCTCCGCCGGATCGAACGAGCGCCGCACCCGAAGGGTCGGCGCTCGTTCGCGTTCCGCGACGACCTCCGCCGCCGACCCGGCCGGGCCGCCTCCGGTCCCCCTTAATGCCGATAGCGGAGACCGTCTCGAGTACGGATCATTGACTCGATGTCTACAGCACCGACGAGCACGACGCGTGGGGACGCAGGGGACTCGTCCGTCGGTCCGGCATCGACGAGGGACGGGGGCCTCGGGGTGCTCACCCTGAGGCCCCGCCCGACCCTCGCGCGCAGCATCGGCTTCCCGGTACTCGCGCTCGCCGTGCCGTTGCTCGCGACGGTGGCGTGGGTCGCGAGCTCGCTCGGCCGGGCGGCGCTCGTCGCGACCGCGGGCGCGACGCTCGTGTTCCTCGGCCTCGCGGCGCTGACCTGGCACCGGTACCTGCGGACCCGCATCCAGGCGGGTCCGGACGGTCTCGTCGAGTGCGGGTTCTTCGGCCGCGTGCGACGAGTGGCACGGTCCGATGTCGCCGGAGTGCTGCGCATCCACACCTACCGCGGCGACACGCTCGAGACGGTCGCCCAGCTCTTCGTGGTGGATGCCGCGGGTCGCTGCCTCGTGCGGATGCGGGGGACCTTCTGGGACGACGCCGCGATGGATGCGATCGCACCGGCGCTGGGGGTGCCCGAGTGGCACCGCACCGAGCCGGTGACGCTCGCAGAACTCCGCGCGAGCGACGACGGCCTGCTGTACTGGTTCGAGGGGCGCGCGATCTCGTCTCCGATGTCGTCGCGCTGACCGCACCGGCGCGGCTCCGGCGTCCCGGCGCGAGGGCGCGGGGCTCAGGGGTTCGCGCCCTCCCGGCCCATCTTGTCCCGGGGCGCTGGCTTGACCTTCTTGGGCACGATCTCGTCGGGCGCCTCCTCGAGCTGCTGCGCGTTCGCGACCAGGGCCCGGTCGAACACGTTCTCGAGCAGCGCCGACATCCGGCTGTCGGAGTCCAGCCCGCCCACGAACGTCAGTGAACCGGCGCTGAACACGAACCCGCCGTTGGGGCGCTCCATGAACACCATCGACGAGGGCTTGGAGTGCTGGCCCTCGGCGAGCACCTCGCTGGTCGCCGCGTCGCCGCCGAGCCCGAGCCGGCCGTCGACCTCCCACCCGCTCGCCGGGCCGTTGTAGCCGCCGGCTCCGAAGGTGTCCCCCGCACGCAGCCCCGTGCCGGCGAAGAGGGGATGGTCCTGCGTGACCTTGAACGCGGCGTAGCTCCCCCACAGGCTCGGGTCGTACGCGACACCGAAGATCTGCGACTCGGGCAGCCCCGCGCGACGGTACTCGTCGCGGGCGCCGTCCGCGGCGCGGAAGGTCACGGCGTTCGCGGCGGCGTCGTACGTGACGCGTTCGTAGATGCCGTTGCCGCCAAGGTACAGGAGCCGTCCGCCTCCCTCGATCCACTGGATGAGCTTGGTGCGCATGGCCTCGGTCCAGTACTCGGGGTGGGTCGGGAGCACGAGCACCTGGTAGGCGTCCAGCCAGTCGCCGGAGACGTGCAGGTCCTGGTCCTCGTACAGGTCGTACGCGATGCCCCGCGCCGACATCCACCGGAGCAGCGTCACGTCGCTGTACCAGAGGTGGTCCAGGCGGCCGTTGGCGTCGAAGGGCACCCGGCCGTACGGGCTCAGCATGGTGAACGTGCGGCGGACGCCGCCCTGTCCGGTGGTGTACTGGTTGTGGCCGCCCCAGTGGTTGTACGACCGGTACGTCAGCGTCGGCATGAGCACGGCGATCGATGCGGTGGGCTGCGACGGCCGGACCGTGAACGGCACCTCCCTCGTCAGTCCGTCACCGGTCTGGAGCCGCACCGAGTAGAGGCCCGACGGCCATTCCGCCGGAACGTCGAACGACAGCGACACGGGCCAGTCGCAGCCCGCCGATCGGTAGTCGGACGGCAGCGTGCGGATGCCGCCGGCGAGGGTCACGGCGTTCCGCACCGTCTGCGGGGACGTACCCGGCGCGAGGCGCACGACCGAGGCCTGGTAGGTGTCGAAGCTCGTGGAGACCGCCACGGCGGCGGTGCCTCCCTGGCGCACGTCGAGCGTGGTCGCGTACCCCTGCAGGTTCGCCGTGGCCTCGAAGGTGAAGCCGCTGCCCACCTGCCGGCCGCTGCCGCTGTACCAGGCGCCACCCTTGGTGCCGGCGTTCGACCACGTGGTCAGGCGGTACGCCAGGAGCTTGTCGTCGAGGTCGGGAACCGTGCTGGTGTCGAGCTGCAGCCGGTACAGCGCCCCCGATCCCGTGCAGAGGGCGGTCTTCTGGGTGGTGTCGGACCAGCCGTTCCCGATGACCCGGCCACTCCCGCTGGCCCACTTGCTGCCGTCGTAGCGATACCACTTGAGGCTGCCGGCCATCGCGTAGATCACGCCGGAGGCGTCCGCCACGAGGTCGGTCATCACGTTCCAGCCGTTGCCGACCTTCTTGCCGCCCGTCCATGCGCCCGACCCGGCGGTGCCGTCGGTCTTCAGGTACCGGTAGTAGTAGAGGTCGCCGTTGCCGCGCACGCCCCAGATCACGCCGTCGTACCCGCCGAACAGTCGCGGGAAGATCGTGAACCCGGTGCCGATCCGCGAGCCGCTCCCTCCGGCCCAGTAGCCGGAGCCCGTGTTCCAGTCGCTCACCACGTACCGGTACCACAGCAGGTCGCCGTTGGGCTTCAGCGCGAACAGCGTCCCGTTCGACCCGCCGAGCACGGTCACGAAGCCGGCCCAGCCGTTGCCGATCTGCCGCCCGCTCCCGGAGGCCCACGAAGTGCCGGCCGTGGACCACGCCGCGTGCCGGTACCAGAGCAGCTTGCCGTCGGCCTGGATGGCGTAGATCACGCCGTTGCCGGCGCCGACCAGCTGGATGAAGCGCTGCCTGGGGTCGTACCCGCTGAGCGCCGAGGCGGCGGAGATGCCCACGCCGAGTCCTGTGCCGCCGACGATCGGGGCGGCGATGCCGAGTGCGGTACCGGCCTGCAGCACCGAGCGACGGCTCGGTCCGGACGGGTTCGCCACGGGCGAGCGGTTCGGGGTCTGGCGAGCGTGCATGGGTCCTCCTCGCCGTGACGGGTCCGGCGCGTCCCACCAGCCTCGCACTGCGACCCGCAGGTCAGGAGCCCCACGTCTGGGGGGTCCTCAGGCCGGGTGGAACGGGGAACGGTCGGCCGTCGAGATGCCCAGCAGCGGGGCGCGCGGGGTGCTCGAGCGCAGCTCGTGGAACCCGAGTCGGTCGTAGAAGGCGCGCGCGCCGACGTTGGCCGGATCGAGCCCGACGTGGAGTGCGGGCACGCCGCGCGCGCGCAGGTCGGCTCGCAGCGCGTCGACGAGCCGGCGCCCCAGGCCGCGCCCCTGGTGCTCGGGCAGCAGGTCGATGTGCAGGTGGGCGGGGTACGCGTCGAGCTCGGCGATCCGCATCCGCTCGGCGTCGCCGCCGTTGGCGACCAGCTGCGCCTCGGTGTACGCAGGGCGATGCGATGTCGGCGGTCCTGGGAACGGATGCCGCGCGCGGAACCCCGGCGCCCACTCACGGGCGTACCAGTCGATGAAGGCCGCGGTGTCGGCCACGCCGAGCACGTACCCGCCCACGCGGCCGTCGGCGTCGACCACGACGGAGGCGAGCTCGGGCGCGTACTCGACGTACGGCAGGGCGTAGACCTCGGGCATGAGCGCATCGTCGGAGTACACGCCCGTGGCATCCGCGCCCGCCGCCGCGGTCTTCAGGCACACGTCGGCGACGGCGGCCCGATCCTCAGGGCGGTAGCGACGGATCCGGGGCACGCGCGGCTCGGTCAGCGGCGCTTGGCCATGCCGAAGATGCCGGTGAGCACCTGGGTGATCGCCCGCTGGGTCGACTTGGAGCCGAGCACCTGCTCGAGCGTCGAGCGCTGCGGCGAGCGCGAGCGCGAGGACCCCGAGGTCTTCTTCAGGAGCCGGTCGTACTCGGCCTGCGCCTTCTTCTGCGCCTTCTCCTCCTCCGCGCGGATCTTCGCCTGCATCTTCCGGTATTCGGCCTCGGCCTCGGCCTGCGCCTTCGCCGCCTCCTCCGCGTCGGCGGCGGCCGCGGCATCCGCCATTCGCTTCGTCAGCAGCTCGTGCGCGGACTCGCGGTCGATCGCGGTGCCGTACTTCGCGGTGAGCGGGGATGCCGTGACGGCCTGCTCGACGACGTCGTGCGGGCTCGGCGACATCGACGCCTGCGGGGCGCGCAGGCGGGTCCACGCGACGGGGCTCGGCGCGCCCTTCTCGTTCATGACGGTGACGATCGCCTCGCCAGTGCCGAGCACGGTGAGGGTCTCCTCGAGGTCGTAGCCGGACTTCGGGTACGTCGAGACCGTCGCGCGCAACGCCTTCGCGTCGTCGGGCGTGAACGCCCGCAGCTGATGCTGGACGCGCGAGCCGAGCTGGGCGAGCACGTCGCCGGGCACGTCCTTCGGGGTCTGCGTGACGAAGAACACGCCCACGCCCTTCGAGCGGATGAGCCGCACGGTCTGGACGACCTGGGCGAGGAACTCCTTCGAGGCGTCGCGGAAGAGCAGGTGCGCCTCGTCGAAGAAGAAGACGAGCTTGGGCCGGTCGAGGTCGCCGACCTCGGGAAGGGTCTGGAACAGGTCGGCGAGCAGCCACATGAGGAAGGTCGAGTACAACGCGGGCTTGTCGGCCACGCCCGGCACCTCGAGCATGCTGATGACCCCGCGTCCGTCGGCCGCGGTGCGCAGGAACTCGGCCGTGTCGATCTCGGGCTCGCCGAAGAAGACGTCGGCGCCCTGGTCGGCGAACGCGATGAGCTCGCGCAGGATGACGCCCACCGTCGCCTTCGACAGCCCGCCGAGGCCCTCGAGCTCGGCCTTGCCGCCGTCGCTGACGAGGTACGCGAGCACGGCGCGCAGGTCGTCGAGGTCGAGGAGCGCGAGGCCGTTCTTGTTCGCGTAGTGGAAGACGAGCCCGAGGCTGGATTCCTGCGTGTCGTTGAGGCCCAGCACCTTGCTGAGCAGCAGCGGGCCGAAGCCCGAGATGGTGGCGCGGATCGGCACGCCCGAGCCGACGCCGCCGAGCGAGAAGAACTCGGTCGGGAAGCTCGCCGGGGTCCACTGCTGCCCGATGCCGGCGGTGCGCTTCAGGAGCTTCTCGCTCCCCTCGCCGGGCGTGGCGACGCCCGACAGGTCGCCCTTGATGTCGGCCGCGAACACGGCGACCCCGTTGGCGGAGAGTTGCTCGGCCAGCACCTGCAGCGTGCGGGTCTTCCCCGTTCCGGTGGCACCGGCGACGAGGCCGTGGCGGTTCGTCATCGCGATCGGGATGCGCACCGGCACCTCGGGCATCGCCTCGCCGTTCACGAGCGCCCCCATCTCCAGCGCCGCGCCCTCGAACGCGTAGCCGGCGCGGATCGCGTCGACCTCGGCGGCGTCGAGCGGGCCGACCGGCGCCGAGTCGGGAGGGGCCGCGGGTCGAGCGGATGCCGCGGCGGTCGGCGCATCCGTCGGCTGGCCCGCCTGCTGCGCGTCGAGCGCGGCCCTCGCGAGCGCCGCGGCCTCCTCCGCCTTCCGGATCGCCTCCGCCGCCTGTCGCTGCAACTCGGCCGCCGCCTTCGCCGCCTCGTCCGCCGCCTGCTGCGCCTGCTGGACCGCGTCATCCGCCATGGCGCGATCCTAGCCGCGGCATTCGTCACACGGTTGAGATCGGTTTGTTACATGCATTACATCTAGCGCGTTTGTAATGAGCGATGTAACGTGACGAGCACTCGATGACGAGAAGAGAAGAGGTCCCATGATCCCCCGCACCACCGCCACGATCGTCGCGGTCGCCGCCGCGAGCGCATGCCTCATCGCCGCCAGCCCCGCCGCTGCCGCACCCAGGACCGCCGCACCGACCGCCCCCGACGGCAGCCTCGTGCTCATCGGCGGCAACCTCAAGGAGGACGCCACGATCCTCCAGCGCATCGTCGACCTCGCCGATCCCGACGGCGTCGGCCCCGAGAAGGCGCGCATCGCGATCGTCACGGCCGCGGCATCCGCCGCGAAGACCGCCGAGGCGGCCGCCGACGACTCGCTCAACAACGCCTCGGCGAACGGGCTCTACTACTCGGCGCTGTTCGAGCAGTACGGCGCCGAGACCTACGCGGTGCCGATCGACACGGCCGTGAACTTCGCCGGCGACGCGTACAAGCCGTCGAACGCCAACGACCCGAAGGTGGCCCGCGAGGTCGCGAAGGCGACCGGCGTGTTCTTCGGCGGCGGCGACCAGATGCGCTACGTGCGCACGCTGTTCGACTGCAAGAACGCGGCCGACGAGGCGTTCACCTCGTGCTCCGACACGAAGGTCATGGCCGAGATCCGCGGCGTGCTCGACCGCGGCGGCGTGGTCTCGGGCGTCAGCGCGGGCCTGACCATCCAGCAGGGCGCCGACATGGTCACGGGCGGCGAGCCGTACCAGGCGTGGCGCGACGGCACCACGCCCGGCTACCTCGACGACGCCTCGGCGCTCGCGCACCTCCCCTACGGCGGATTCGGGTTCTTCCCCGAGGGCCAGCTCGACAGCCACTTCGGCACCTGGGGCCGTCAGGCGCGCATGATCAAGCTCGCCGACCAGACCGGTCACGACCTGGTGGTCGGCGTCGACGAGACCACCGCGCTCGTCTACGACCGCACCACCCGCCAGGGCGAGGTCATCGGCCGCAACGGCGTGTCGCTCCTCGACACGTCCGGCACGGACATCGACGGCTCGGTGGGGACCGGCACGACCTGGTCGTACCTCGTCTCCGGCGACCGCGTCGACTTCGCCACGGGCGAGATCACGCCCGGCTCCGAGCGCCGCACGGGAGCAGGCACGGATGCCGCGCCGGCGCCGGTCGCGGACGTGTGGGATTCGATCGACAACCCCGACGCGGGCGTGTACTCGCTCGTCGACCTCGGCGTCGCGCTCGTGGCATCCGTCGCCGACCGCGCTGAGGGCACCACCTACGAGACGGACCCGCAGTACCGCACGGTGCTCGACCGCACCGACGCGACGTCGTGGTGGGACGGCGGCTTCGAGGACCTCGCGATCACCATCTCCCCCGCCGCCGGCTGAGCGGGGGTCGCGCCCTGCCGCGACGACGATGGCCGGATCCGCAGGGGGTCCGGCCATCGCCGTGTCGCCGCCGGATCGAGCAGTCTCACTGCACGATCGGCAGCCCCGTGGCATCCGCGGCCTGCTGCATCGAGCCGGCGTCGGTGACCTCGAGGCCCGCCTGCTCCATGAGCTGGGTGGCCTGGGCCGAACGGTTGCCCGACTTGCAGTACACGACGTACTCGTCGTCGGCGTCGAGGGCGGGGATCTCGGCGGCGAGCTGGCCGGAGGTGAGGTCGAGGTTCACGGCGCCGTCGAGGTGGCCGGCGGCGTACTCGCCGGGCGTGCGGACGTCGACCACGACCGTGTCGGAGGTGAGCTCGATGGGCTCGGCGGAGGCGCAGCCGGTGAGGGCGAGCGCGGCGGCGCCGACGAGGGCGAGGAGCGGGGTTCGGAGCTTCTGCATGCCCCGATAATACCCCAGGGGTATCGTCTGCTAGAATCGGGGCATGGCTTCCGTGAACATCACCCACGACACCATCGAGTCCACCATCAAGGACAACGACATCGTGCTGCTCGACTTCTGGGCCGAATGGTGCGGCCCGTGCCGCATGTTCGGGCCCATCTTCGAGAGCGCCTCGGAGCAGCACACCGACGTCGTCTTCGGCAAGGTCGACACCGAGGCGGAGCAGGCGCTCGCCGCGGGCTTCCGCATCACCTCGATCCCCACGCTCGTGGTCTTCCGCCAGGGCATCATCGTCTTCGCCCAGCCGGGCGCCCTGAACGGGGCGCAGCTCGAGCAGGTCATCGAGGGCGCCAAGGCCCTCGACATGGACGACGTCCGCCGCCAGCTCGCGGAGCAGCAGGCCGCCCAGACGCAGCAGGCGTGAGCCGGCTCGCCCGATCGCTCACCGCGCGCTCCTGCGCGGTGAGCCGCGGCGAGCGCGGCATCCGCGCCGTCATCGCCGTCTTCCTCGGCGCCTTCGCGCTGGGCAACCTCGACAACCTCTGGTGCGCGATCCCCGCGGGGATCTGCGCCGCATTCCTCGCGATCGGCGCGATCACCGGATGGTGCCCCACCGACCTCCTCGCGCGGACGCCGGACGAGTCCGACGCCAACACGCTGGGCTACCCCGAGGCGAGGCAGCCGCTCGCCCGCTGAGCGCGCGTACGCTGGGCGCATGACGGATGCCCCGATCATCGGGCCGGTGACGGCGCCCGACGTGCACGTCATGTCCTTCAACATCCGTCGCCGGATGCCCGGCGCGCGCCCGGGGAGCCCCGACCGCTGGGCGACGCGGCGGCCGCTCGTCAAGCGCATCCTCGCCGCCGAGCAGCCCACGATCGTCGGCGTCCAGGAGGCGCTCGCCGACCAGGTCCACGTGATCGCGGAGGGGCTCGGTGCGCACTACCGGTGGATCGGCATCGGCCGCGACCCCTCGGGCCGCGGCGAGCGCTGCCCGATCTTCTACGACGCCCGCCGGCTCGAGCTCACCGCCTGGCGGCAGCGGGCGCTGTCGGCGACGCCCGACCTCGTCGGCTCGCGCACGTGGGGCAACGTGACCCGTCGGATCCTCGTCTCCGCCGCGTTCACCGATCGGGAGACCGGCGCGCGCATCGTCGCGTACAACACCCACCTCGACCACCTGTCGTGGCGCAGCCGCCTGCGCTCCGCCCGCTACATCGTGGAGCTCGCCGAGGCATCGCAGGCCGCCGATCCCGGCGCCGCCGTGGTCGTGACCGGCGACTTCAACGCCGACGAGCGCTCCGCCGCCTACCGCGACCTCACGGCCGACGGGAGCCTGCGCGACGCGTGGGAGGCGGCCGCCGAACAGCTGACCCCGCAGTGGGGAACCTACTCGGGCTACCGCAGACTGCGTCGCGGCGGGCCGCGCATCGACTTCGTGCTCGTGGGCCGGGGCGTCCGCGTCACGGGCGCAGCCATCAACGCCACGCGCTTCGACGGGCGCGCGGCATCCGATCACGAGCCCGTGCAGGCCGTTCTCCGGCCGCCGGCCGTCGACGCGGCCGAGGAGGGCTGATGCGCACGCTCTGGGACGGCATCCGACGACGCGCCGAAGGGCCCGGCGAGGTGACGGCCGACGTCATCCGGGTCATCGCGGCGCTGTGCATCCCGATCGCCGCCATCGGCTGGGGGCCGCTCGGAGGCGTGAGCCTGGCGTTCGCGACCGGCGGGATGGTGATCCCGCGCGCGCTGCGGCTGCGCCCGAGCGTCGACATCGCCTTCGGCATCGTCACGCTCGTCGCCGTGTGGAGCAGCGTGACCGACCTCTACGTGACGGTCCGCTGGTGGGACCTGCCGGTGCACTTCGCGCTCAACGGCTTCATCGCGGCGCTCGGGTACCTCGTGCTGCTGCACTTCCGGATCGTGGCGCCCGCCGACACGCTGCCGCGGCCGCGGCTGTCGACCACCGTCATCACCACCGCGCTCGGGCTCTCGTTCGGCGTCTGGTGGGAGATGTTCGAGTGGTACGGCAAGAACTTCATCGACAGCAGCATCTTCGTCGGGTACACGGACTCGATCGGCGACCTCCTGTGGGGCATGTTCGGGTCGCTCATCGCCGGATTCGCGATGCCGTTCATCTCCGCGCGCCCGTCGCGGGCGCGACGCGACGGCACCGAAGCGGATGGCGCCCGCGCCGACGAACCCGGGCCCGGCTCCGCGCCCGGGCGAGGCGTCAGCCGAGCCTGATCCCGACGGGCGCGCGGGACGCCCAGTCGCGCACGAGGTCCTGGCGCACGTCGACGCCCGTGCCCGCCGAGTCCGGAACGCGCAGCTGCCCGCGATGCGCCCCCTCGCCCAGCACGAACGGCTCGGTGAGATCCTCCGCGAAGTAGCGCGCCGAGGCCGACGTGTCGCCCGGGAGCACGAACCCGGGCAGCGCCGCGAGCGCCACGTTCGCCGCGCGGCCGACGCCGGTCTCGAGCATGCCGCCGCACCAGACCGGCACGTCGAGCGCGCGGCACGCGTCGTGCACGCGCAGCGCCTCGAGGAAGCCGCCCATGCGACCCGGCTTGACGTTCACGATGCTCGTCGCCCCGCGCTCGATCGCGTCCACTGCGGTCGTCACGTCGAGGATCGACTCGTCGAGGCACACCGGCGTCTCCATGGCTTCGGCCAGGCGCACGTGCGAGGCGAGGTCCTCCTCGGCGAAGGGCTGCTCGACGAGCAGCAGCTCGAACGGGTCGAGGCCGGCCAGCAGCGGGATGTCGTCGGCCGTGTAGGCGGTGTTCGCGTCGACCTGGAGCATCGCGTCGCGGCCGATGAGCTCGCGCACCGCCGCGACGGGCACGAGGTCCCAGCCGGGCTTGATCTTCAGTTTGATGCGCCGGTAGCCCGCCTCGAGGTACCCGGTCACCTCGTCGAGCAGCTCTTCGATGGTCGGCGCGATGCCGACCGAGACGCCGCAGTCCACCCACTCGCGCACCGCGCCGAAGCACTCGCCCATCGAGCGCCCCTGCGCGCGCAGCTCGGCGTCGAGGACGGCCGCCTCGAGGGCGCCTTTGGCCATGCGGTGGCCCGCGACGAACGCAAGGTCCGGGGCGACGGATGCCGCGAGCGGGACGCTCGCGATCGAGGCCGCCGCGCGGCCGCCCGCGGCATCCGTCGCCGCTGCGTCGACGTGCTGCTCGCGATCGTCGACCCAGACCCCCGCGGAGTGCGCCGGATCCTCGATGAGCACCGCCGACACGTGCCCGTCGTCACCGACCGGCGGCGCCGGGGGTCGCAGCAGCGCCGGTGCCAGGTAGCGTTCGATGACGGATGCCGCGCCGTCGACGTACTCCCCCGAGTAGAACGGGTCGCGACCCGCCACGCACTCGCCCCAGCCGTCGCCGCGGTCGGTGCGCACGCGCACCAGCAGCACCTCGCGGGCGGTCTCGCGGCCGAAGGAGGTCTCGAACGGGCGCACGAGCGGCACCTCGAGGCGGTGCAGCTCGATCGCCTCGATGCGGGGCGTGGTCTCGGTCATCGGGCCTCCCGGTCGGCGTCGTCGCGCCTCCAGTCTGCCGGACGACGTCGCGGGACGCTCCCGGCGTCCCGCCGTCAGGCCGCGCGGTCGGGGTCGTCGGCGGTGAACACGTAGTCGCCCGCCGCGTCGAGTTCCGGGCGCAGCCTGCCGTCGGCCAGTGCGGCGAATGCCTCGCGCGAGGCGCGGCGGAGCGCGGCGGCGGCGTCGGGGTCCTCCGCGCGCACGGCCTCGAAGTCGGGCACGAGCGCCAGCCCGGCATCCCCGCGCCACTCGGGCTGGGGCACCCGATCCAGCGCCCGCTCGACCCGCGGCGAGGTGAGCCGCCACCGCACCTCGAAGCGGTCGCTCCGGTCGCCGCCCGAGATCGCGTCGCGGAGCTCGCCGTAGAAGTCGGGGCGGTACGCGATCACCTCGGCGCCGAGCCGCACGAGGTTCATGCGGGCGTTGCGCCGGATGAGCGGGTCGTAGGTCCAGCGCACCTCGTCGATGCCGTGCTCGAGGCAGATCGCGCGCTGGCGCAGCTTCAGGGCGACGCCCACGCCCCGCCCCCTCGCCGCCGGGTCGACGGCGTTCATGTGCGAGTGCACGTGCAGTCCGTCGGCCCAGCCCAGGAAGCCGAGGGCCGCGCCGATCGGGGTCGCGACGGGTGCGGCGACCTCGGCGGGCTCGGCCGCGGCATCCGCTCGGCCCGGCTCGGGGACCGCGACGAGCACCGTGTTGCCGGCGTGCGCGATCGCCTTCAGCGACGCGAGGTCGACCGTGCGGCCGACCCCCCAGGTCGCGTCGAACCGGGCGAGCGCCCCGGCGAGCTCGTCGGGGCGCGCCTCGCGGGTGCGGATGCCGCTGCGCCGGTCGGCCTCGTCGGCGCGCGCCGTCGCACGGGCGAGGGTCGCGTCATCCGTCATGGCACCGGACCCTATCGCGCCGCGGCGCCCGCGCGCCCGCTCGCCGACGCCGCAGCCGCAGCCGCAGCCGCAGCCGACGGGAGGTTTCCGCGCCGGAGTGACGTACGGGAACGCACTCCAGCGCGGAAACCTCCCGGGGAGGTGAGCGCAGCGGCATCGAGGGCGAGGCGACGGATGCCGCGGGCCGGCGGCGCGCGCGGCGCGGCGCCGCGCGCGAGCGTCAGCGGGCCAGCCGGTCCTCCATGCCCCAGGGCTGCCCGTAGCCGCCGTCGGCCTCGGCGCGGGCCATGAGGTCGAGGAACGGCTTCGCGTCGAACGCCTCGGGGCCGAGCACGCCGCGGCCGGACCATGCCCCGGTGGCGAGCAGCTCGAGGGCCACCACCGGGTTCAGGGCGGTCTGCCACACGACGCACTGCGCCTCGTACTCGCGCATCGTCCACTCGTTGTCGCTCACGTGGTAGAGGTACACCTCGCGGGGCGCGCCGTCCGTGCCGGTGCCGGTGACCCAGAGCCCGGCGCACGTCTTGCCGGTCATGCGCGGGCCGATGGTGGCCGGGTCGGGCAGCGCCGCGGCGACGACGTCGCGCGGGGCGACCTCGACCGGGCCGTTCGCGCTGCGCACGCGGACCGGCGTGGTCGAGTCGAGCCCGAGCAGGTGCAGCGTCTTCAGCACGTTGATGAACTCGTCGCCGAGCCCGTACTTGAAGGTCACGCGCTTCGCGTCGACCCAGCGGGGCATGAGGAGCACCTCCTCGTGCTCGACGTTCACGCACTCGACCGGGCCGATGCCCTCGGGGAATTCGAACACCTCGGGCTCGCTGAACGGCGGAGTCGTGTACCAGCCGCGCTCCTTCTCCCACACGACGGGCGGGTTCAGGCACTCCTCGATCGTCGTCCAGATCGAGAACGACGGCGCGAAGACCTCGTTGCCCTCCTCGTCGCGCACGACGAGGTTCGCGCCGTCGCGCGTGCCGAGCTCGTCGATCTCGCTGAACAGGTGGTCGGCCGCGTAGCGCGCGAACACGTCGGAGAGCCCGGGCTCGACGCCCATGCCGACGAGCGCGAGGCGTCCGGCCTGCTCCCAGTCGTCGGCCTGCGCGAACTGGTCGTCGCCGAGCTTCACGCCGGTCTCGGCGTAGGGCTCGGACGGGTGCGGCTCGGAGAGGCTCATGGCCATGTCGAGGTAGTCGGCGCCCGCGGCGAGCGCGCCGCGGAAGATCGACGGCACGAACTTCGGCTCGACGGCGTTCATGACGTGGGTGGCGCCGTGCTCGCGGGCGACGGAGGCCACGACCTCGGGGTCGCTCGCGTCGACCTGCGCGGTGGCGAAGCGCGCGGCCACGGCGTCGCCGTGCTTCGCGGCGATCCAGTCGACCGTGCGCCGGGCACGGGATTCGTCGTAGTCGCTGACGATGAGGAGTTCGAAGAAGTCGCGGCGGGCGGCGACCTTGGCGATCGCATCGCCGACGCCCCCCGCACCGATGAGGAGGATTCGCATGCTGGGTACGGTAGCCCGGATCCGTCTAATTGTCCAGTTGGACAATCCAGTGGCGAGCGGCGGGCGGATCCGGCCGCGCCCCGCGGCGTAGACTCCGAGCAAGGGGGTGCGGATGCAGCACATCGTCGTGACCGTCAACGGCATCGACCGCTCGGACGGCCGGGTCGCCGCGCACGTGAACGCGCTCGACTGGCTCCGGGCGAAGGGTCTCACCGGCGCGAAGGAGGGCTGCGCCGAGGGCGAGTGCGGCGCCTGCTCGGTGCTGGTCGCCGCGCCCGGCGACGACGGCGGCACCGCCTGGACCGCGGTGAACTCGTGCCTGCTCCCGGCCGCCGCGCTCGACGGGCAGGAGGTGGTCACCGCCGAGGGCCTCGGCACGCCCGAGGCGATGCACCCCGTGCAGCGCGCCCTCGCCGCCGACGGCGGTTCGCAGTGCGGCTACTGCACGCCCGGGTTCGCATGCAGCATGGCCGCCGAGTTCTACCGGTCGGGGCGCGGCGACGGGTCGACGGCGGATGCCGCGGCATCCGCCCGCCCGCACGCACCTGCCGACCACGACCACGGGCCGAACGGCTTCGACCTGCACGCGCTCAGCGGCAACCTGTGCCGATGCACCGGCTACCGCCCGATCCGCGACGCCGCGTACGCGCTCGGCGTGCCCGAGGAGGGCGACCCGCTCGCCGTCCGGCGCACGCGCCCCGCGCCGGGGCCCCGGCCGACCGACGTGACCCATGACGACGAGCGGTTCGTCCGCCCGGCCGACCTCGGCGAGGCGCTGCGGATGCTGCGCGACGAGCCCGAGGCGACGGTGGTCGCCGGATCGACCGACTGGGGCGTCGAGGTGAACCTGCGCGGCCGCCGCACGCCCCTCACCGTCGCGATCGAGCACCTGCCCGAACTGCGCGAGGTGCGCGGCGACGACGCCGCGATCGAGATCGGCGCGGCCCTCAGCCTGAGCGAGGTGCAGCGACGGCTCGAGGGCCGGGTGCCCCTGCTCGACGCGCTCTTCCCCCAGTTCGCCTCGCCGCTCATCCGCAACCGCGCGACCCTCGGCGGCAACCTCGGCACCGCCTCGCCCATCGGCGACGCCGCACCGGCGCTGCTGGCCCTCGAGTCGCGCCTCGTGCTCGTCTCCGCCGACGGCGAGCGCGAGGTCGCCCTCGCCGAGTACTTCACGGGGTACCGGCAGACGGTCCGGCGCCGCGACGAGCTCATCCGCGCCGTCCGCATCCCGCTGCCGTCGGCGAACCTCGTCGCGTTCCACAAGGTGGCCAAGCGCCGATACGACGACATCTCGAGCGTGGCCGTCGGCTTCGCCGTCGACCTGGGCGACGACGGGACGGTCGCGGCGGCCCGCATCGGGCTCGGCGGGGTCGCGGCGACGCCGATCCGGGCGCACGCCACCGAGGCGGCGCTCACCGGGCGCCGATGGGACCTCGACACGATCCGCGAGGCGGCATCCGTCCTGGGCGACGAGGGCACCCCGATGTCGGACCACCGGGCGAGCGCGGAGTACCGCGCGCTCATGCTGAACCGGGCGCTGCTGAAGCTCTACCGCAGCACCGCACGCGAGGAGGTGACCGCATGAGCGAGCTCGCCGCGCGACCCGACCGCGCCGTGGTCGGCCGGCGGATGCCGCACGAGAGCGCCGCGCAGCACGCCACCGGCGTCGCGACGTACACCGACGACGTCGCCGCGCGCCGCGGCGACGTCCTCACGGCATGGCCCGTGCAGTCCGAGCACGCGCACGCCCGCGTGCGGATCGACACGGCGCCGGCGCTCGCGGTGCCGGGGGTGGTGCGCGTGCTCACCGTCGACGACGTGCCGGGCCTGAACGACGCCGGCACCAAGCACGACGAGCCGCTGTTCCCCGACGAGGCGAGGTACCACGGCCACGCGCTCGCGTGGGTGCTCGCGGAGTCCGCGGAGTCCGCGAGGCGCGGCGCGGCCGCGGTCCGCGTCGACTACGACCCGCTGCCGTCGATCATCACCATCGCCGAGGCGATCGAGCAGGGCTCGTTCCAGGGCTTCGCGCCGACCGTGCGACGCGGCGACGCGGCCTCCGCGCTGGCGGACGCGCCGCACGTGTTCGAGGGCGAGAGCGTCGTCGGCGGGCAGGAGCACTTCTACCTCGAGACGCACGCGTCGTTCGCGCACGTCGACTCCGAGGGCCAGGTCTTCGTCGACTCCAGCTCGCAGCATCCGTCGGAGACGCAGGAGATCGTCGCGCACGTGCTCGGCGTGCCCTCGCACCGCGTGACGGTGCAGGTCCTGCGGCTCGGCGGGGGGTTCGGCGGCAAGGAGATGCAGCCGCACGGGCTCGCGGCGGTCGCGTCGCTCGGCGCGGTGCTCACCGGGCGGCCGGTCCGGCTGCGGCTGACCCGCACCCAGGACCTCACGATGACCGGCAAGCGCCATCCGTACCACGCGGCCTGGCGCGCGGGCTTCGACGACGACGGACGCATCCTCGCCCTGGAGGCGACGCTCACGGCCGACGGCGGCTGGAGCCTCGACCTCTCCGAGCCCGTGCTCGGCCGCGCGCTGTGCCACGTCGACAACGCGTACTGGATCCCCGACGTCGCCGTGCACGGCCGCATCGCCAAGACGAACAAGACCTCGCAGACCGCCTTCCGGGGGTTCGGCGGGCCGCAGGGGATGTTCGTCATCGAGGACATCCTCGGCCGGGTCGCGCCCGCGCTCGGCATCGACCCGGCGACGCTCCGCGAGCGGAACCTCTACCGCCCGGGCCAGACGACGCCGTACGGCCAGGAGGTACGTCACGCCGAGCGGCTGCAGGAGATCTGGCGACGGGTGCGCGACGAGAGCGCGTTCGACGAGCGCCGCGCCGAGATCGCCCGCTTCAACGACGGCAGCCCCGACGTCAAGCGCGCGGTCGCGATCACGCCCGTGAAGTTCGGCATCTCCTTCACCTTCACGGCCTACAACCAGGCCGGCGCCCTCGTCCACGTCTACAAGGACGGCTCGGTGCTCGTGAACCACGGCGGCACCGAACTCGGCCAAGGGCTGCACACCAAGATGCTCCAGGTCGCCGCGACCGCGCTCGGCGTGCCGATCGGCGGCGTCCGCCTCGCGCCGACGCGCACCGACAAGGTGGCGAACACCTCCGCGACCGCGGCCTCGTCGGGCGCCGACCTCAACGGCGGCGCGGTCAAGCACGCCTGCGACCAGATCCGCGACCGGATGGCGGAGGTGGCGGCCGCGCACCTCGGCGGCGCCGTCGGCGACATCCGCTTCGCCGACGGGCTCGTCTCATCGACCGCCACCGGTCGCGAGATGCCGTTCGGCGAGCTCGCGGGCCTCTCCTACCACGAGCGGGTGCAGCTCTGGGCGGCGGGCTTCTACCGCACCGAGGGGCTCGGCTGGGACCCGGGGCTCATGCAGGGGACCCCGTTCAAGTACTTCGCCTACGGCGCGGCCGCAACCGAGGTCGAGGTCGACGGGTTCACCGGGGCGACGCGGCTGCGCCGCGTCGACATCGTCCACGACGTCGGCGACTCGCTCTCCCCCGGCATCGACCTCGGCCAGGTCGAGGGCGCGTTCATGCAGGGCGCCGGCTGGCTGATGCTCGAGGAGCTCCGCTGGGACGAGGGCGACGGCCCCGGTCGGGGACGGCTGCTCACCCAGTCGGCGAGCACGTACAAGCTGCCGAGCTTCTCGGAGCTGCCCGACGAGCTCAACGTCCACTTCCTCGAGCGCGCGACCGAGGACGGCGCCGTGTACGGCTCCAAGGCCGTGGGCGAGCCCCCGTTCATGCTCGCGTTCAGCGTGCGCGAGGCGATCCGCGAGGCGGTCGCCGCATTCGGCCCAGCCGGGCACGTCGTCGAACTGGCGTCGCCCGCGACGCCCGAGGCCACGTTCTGGGCGATCGAGTCGGCGCGCGGCGCGACCGGGGCCGCCGGCGCGCCGCGACCCGCGGACGCCGCGGCACCCGCCGCCGTACGGACCTGATCGGCGGCCGCATGGACTGGCTCGACGCCCTGCAGCGATTCCGGGAGGCCCGCACGCCGGCGGTGCTCGTCACGCTCGCGACCGTCCGGGGCCACGCACCGCGGAACGGAGGCGCGAAGATGGTGGTGTCCTCCGACGACGCCGTCGGCAGCGTCGGCGGCGGCAACCTCGAGGAGACGGCGGTCCGGCGCGCCCGCGAGATGCTCGACTCCGGCGCGTCGGAGCCCGAGCTGCTCACGCTGACGCTCAGCGATCGGGCGGTCGTCGACTACGGCGTGCAGTGCTGCGGGGGCGAGGTGACGATGCTGCTCGAGCCCGTGCCCGTGGTGCCGACGGTCGCGGTCTTCGGGGTGGGGCACGTGGGGTTCGAACTCGCGCGCGTCCTCGCGCGGCATCCGCTGCGGCTCGAACTGGTCGACTCGCGCGCGGAGATGCTCTCGCCCGACCGCCTCGGCGTGCCGGGTCGCACCGGGCCGTTCGCCGATGCGATCGCCGAACTCCGCCTGCACCACCTGCCCGTGCCCGAGTCGGCGCTCGCCGACCTTCCGGCCGGCGCGCACGTGCTCGTGATGACGCACGACCATGCCGAGGACCTCGCGATCTGCGACATGGCGCTCCGCACGACGGGCCTGGGGTCGATCGGACTCATCGGCTCGCGGTCCAAGTGGGCGCGATTCCGCACGCGCCTGCGCGAGGCGGGGCACGAGGATGCCGCGCTGGAGCGGATCACGACGCCGATCGGCATCGCCGGCATCCGCTCGAAGGAGCCCGCGGCGATCGCCGTGAGCGTCGCCGCGCGCGTGCTGCAGCTCGTCGAGGAGGCGGCGCGGCCCGCTCCCGCCGCGGTCAGCCCGCCGACGCGCGCTCGCGGGGCCTCGCCGGCGGGGTGACGTGCGCCTCGGCGTGCGCGCGATTGCGTTCGGCGATCACCGCGGCGCGGTCGAGGCGTTCTCGTTCGAGGCGACGCGCGAATGCCGTCCAGACGACCAGGGCGACCCCCGCACCGATGAGCGCCCCGCCGATGGTGTCGGTGACCCAGTGCACGCCCAGGTAGGTGCGGCTTACGGCCATGAGCAGCGTGTAGACGGCGCCGGTGATCCACACCCAGAGGCGCGGCACGATGATGCCGAGCGCGACGGCGATCGTCGCGGCGTTGGCGACGTGGCCGGAGGGGAACGAGCCGAAGTCCGACGCGACGAGCATGTCCTCGGGCCGGGCACGACCGAAGAGGTTCTTCAGCAGCTGCACGACCCCGGCGCTCGCCGCGGAGGCGACGACGAAGAACAGCGCCGCCCACGGGCGCCGGACCACCAGGAGGATCACGGTGATCGCGATCGGCACGACGAACACGCCGACGATCCCGCCGCCGAGCGCGTCCATGCCGAACGCGAACAGGTCGCCGATGCCGCCGCGGAGCACGAAGACGTCCTCCGCCCACTCCTCGTCGATCTCGAAGAGCGTGTCGGCCCTGAGCATGATGACCAGCCCGAGCAGCGCCGCGATGACCACCGCCGCGACGCCGGCCACGAACGGGACGAATCGCCCGACGTACTCGGTCCGCGCGGCGCGGGCCTCGGGATGGAGCTGGTCGGCGCGTGCCGCCGCCCGACCGTCGGCGCGGGCGGCGCCCTGCGCCCGCGGCCCATGGGGACGCGACTGGCTGACCTCTTCGTCGGAACGCCGCTCGCCGTCGGCCGATTCGCTCATCCCACCACGCTAGCCGCCGAACCGCGAACGACCTGAGAACGGATGCCGCGCGCCACGCGCCGTCGGGCGCGCGGGCTCAGAGCTCCCGCATGTAGAAGAGCATGCGGTAGTCGGCGCCCGGCTCGACGTTCACGAAGCCGTGCCGCTCGTAGAAGCGTCGGGTGTCGACGTCGACCTCGTCGACGTTGATGTGCATCTCGATGGCGTCGCGCTCGGCGACGGCGTCGAGGGCGGCGCCGAGCAGCCGGGTGCCGATTCCCCGGTCGCGGAGCTCCGGGCGCACGTACAGCTCCTCGAGTTGCGCGAGCGGGCCGTCGCCGTAGGGCGTCGGACGAAGGGTGAGGTAGGCGAAGCCCACGTCGTCCGCCGCCGACTCGGCGAGCAGCACGATCACGTCGTCGCGGTCGAGCAGCCGCTCGAACCGCCGCGAGAACTCCTGCGCCGAGGGGGTCGGCGACTCGAACTCGGTGTTGAAGTCGAACAGCATGCGCCCGACGATCGCCGAATCTCCGGCGGTCGCCCGCCGGATCCCGCTTCGCTCCACGTGCTCGCTCCGTCCCCCGACTGCGCGTTCGAACCAGTGCGTCCGAGCGTAGCCCAGGGTCGGGATCAGTCCGAGAGCGCCGGAACCGTCGAGGGCCGGACGAGCAGCCACACCGACGCGATCGCGACCACGGCTGCGCAGCCCATCAGCACCGCCATCGGCACCGCGGTGGCGACGCCGAAGGCGCCCGCCACCGGGGAGAGCGCACCGGCGAGCCCGAAGTTCAGGGCGCCGAGCAGGGAGGCCGCCGTGCCCGCCTCGGCACCGTGGTTGGCCAGCGCCAGCACCTGCACGGCGGGGAACGTGAAGCCGCACGCGGCGATGTAGATCCAGAGCGGGATGGCGGTGCCCCAGAACCCGGCGCCCGAGCTGTCGAGGACCACGATCGCCGCCGCCATGGCGACGTGCACGACCGTGGTGCCCGCGATGACGTACTGGGGCGGCACGGGCCCCCGGATGAGGCGGGACGAGACCTGCACGCCGACGATCACCCCGACCGAGTTGACCGCGAAGAGGATGCCGTACTCCTGCGGCGTGAAGCCGTACGCCTGCTGGAACAGGAAGGAGGAGGTCGAGAGGTAGGCGAACAGCCCCGTGAAGGTCATGCCGCCGACGAGGGCCGCGCCGAGGTAGACGCGATCGCGGAACAGCGCTCGATAGCGCTCCCGCATCGAGGCGTGGCCGGCCACGTGGCGCCGCGACTCCGGCAGGGTCTCGACGATGAGGAACGCGACGGCGAGCACGACCGCGAGGCCGTAGCCGCCGAGCACCCAGAACACGCCGCGCCAGTCCATGACCTGGAGCAGCTGCGACCCGACGACGGGCGCGATCACGGGGGCGAGACCGTTGACGAGGGCGAGTCGCGACAGCATCCGCACGAGCGGCTTGCCGCCGAAGAGGTCGCGCACCATCGCCATCGCGACGACGCCGCCCGCGGCGGCGCCGAACCCCTGCAGGAGTCGGAACACCGCCAGCCAGACGATGTCGGGTGCCAGCGCCGCGGCGACGGATGCCGCGATGTGCAGCGCCGTCGCGAGGATCAGCGGCAGCCGGCGGCCGACCTTGTCGCTCCACGGCCCGACGACGAGCTGACCGAGCCCGAATCCGACCATGGTCCCCGTGAGGGTGATCTGGATGGCGCTCGCGCTCACGCCGAGCTCGGCCTCGAGCGCGGGGAACGCGGGCAGGTACAGATCGATCGTGAACGGGCCGAGGGCCGTGAGGGAGCCGAGCACGAGGACGTACACGAGTCGCTGGCGTCGGCTGAGGAGGTCGCCGGGGTGACGTGCGGCGCCGACCTCGAGGTCGAGGTCGTCGGGCCGGACGACGGGGATGGAGGCGGTGGACATGGCGGTTCCCGGGGGCGTGCTCGAAGGGCGTGCGGAGGGCATGGCGCACGCCGTCGGGCGCCGGGCGGAGCGAACGCGGCGTCAGCGAACGCCGCGCTGGGGGATCTCGAGCGACCGAGGGCCGGCTCGAATCGATTCGACTCCACGACAGTCTAGCCCGCCGGTCCCCCTCCGCCGCAAGTCGCCACGACCTGCGCGCCCGATCGGCGGGGCCGCGTCAACCCTTGCCCGGCGCCGCTCCACGCCTGCGCCGAGCCCATGCGCAGCTCATTCGTCGGGCGTCGCGATCAGCGTGAGGAGGTTGCCGTCCGGATCGACGAGATGGCCCGCCCGAAGCCCCCAGTCCTGCCGGCGGACCTCATGGAGGCGGGGGAAGCCGGTCTCCTGCACGGGGACGCCGGCGGCCGCGACGGCCCCGGCGAGCTCATCGACGTCGCCGACGCGGATGGTGCAGCGCGAGGTGCTCGCCGCGGGATCGAGCTGCGCGTCGGGGAAGAACTCCAGCTCCAGTGCGCCCCGGCGCAGGATCATCCAGCCCTCGTCGCGGTACGAGCGGGTGAACCCGAAGCGGGCGTAGAACGCCTCGGTCGCGTCGAGGTCGCGGCACGGCAGGTTCGGGACCGTGCGGTCCCGGAGGGCGATGTCCGTCATGACCGGCATCATGCCCCGGATCTCGGACGGCGGCCAGACCGACGCCCCGAACCCGGGCGGCGACAGGACCATCGACCCGCGCGCGCCGGCCCGCGCCCGCCAGACTCGCGGCATGCCCCGTGCCCGCAACGTCGCGACGGCCGTGGTCGCCTCCCTCGCCGCGTCCGCCCTGCTCCTCCACCGCCTCGGCCGCACCTACGGCTCCACCGCAGCCGAACGGCGTCGACGACTGCCCGGCGACGAGGTCGTCTCACACCCCCGGATCGTCGCCACGCACGCCGCGACCCTCCCCGCCCCGCCCGAGCGGGTCTGGCCGTGGCTCGTGCAGGTCGGGTGGCACCGCGGCGGCTGGTACACGCCTCGGTGGGTGGACGTGCTGCTCTTCCCAGACAACTGGCCGAGCGCGAGCCGCATCCACGACGAGTTCCAGGACCTCGAGGCGGGCCACGTCATCCCGGACGGACCGCCCGAGACGATGTGCGGCTTCACCGTCCGCGAGGTCGCGCGCGCCGAGCACCTGGTGCTCGAGTCGACGACCCACCTCCCGCTCGCCTGGCGCCAGCGGGACCTCGCCCGCCTGCACTGGACGTGGAGCTTCATGCTGACGCCGGTCGACGGCGGCCACGCGACCCGGCTGGTGTTCCGCTGGCGCGCGCGAACCTCGCCGTGGTGGCTCACCCTCGGCGCCCACGCCGTGATCCTTCCGGCCGACTTCGTGATGTCTCGCGGGATGCTGCGGGGTCTCCCCGAGCGGGTGGCGACCCCCGCCGGGACCCCGTGACCCCGGCGGCGCCCCGGAGCCACGGCGTCCGGGCGCCGCTGTAGAGTCGGCGGGTGCTCACCCAGACGCCCGAGGCTGCGCGCGCCCGCCGGGTTGCGTCCCCGTCCGACGCGACGCGCGGCGCGGCGTGAGCGTCGCCGCGTACCTCACCGCGGCTACCCCGCCGCGCCTCGCCGTGGGCGGGATCACCATCGCGATCCCCGTCCTGGCGGTCGACCAGGGCGCCGGCGTCGCGGTCGGCGGGCTCCTGGCCTCCGCCGCGCTCGGACCGAGCATCGTCGCCGCGCCGATCGCCGGAGCGATGCTCGACCGCAGCCGCCGGCCCGGCGCGCTGATCGCCGCATCCGGCCTCATCATCGCGGCGGCCTACGCGTTCGCGGCGTTCCTGGGGCCGGTCCCCGCGTGGGCCGTCGCGGCAGCACTCGTCGTCGCCGGAACGGTCACCCCGTTCGTCTTCGGCGGTCTCTCGAGCTTCGTGACCGAGAGCATCCCCGACGAACGCCGCGCGTACGCGATCGACGCACTCGCCTACAACCTGGGCGCGGTCGCCGGTCCGGCCGCGGTCGCCGCAGCCGCCGCGCTCGGCTCGGCGCGCCTGGCCACGCTCGCGATGGCCGCGGCGGCGCTGCTCGGCGCCATCGGGGCAGGGCCCCTGCGGCTGCATCCCGCCGAGACGCCGGACGGCCGACCGCGGCCGTCGTTCCTCGGCACCATCGCCGCCGGGTTCCGCCACATCGCGACCCACCGGCCGCTCGCCGTGATCACCGCGAGCGGCACGCTCAGCCAGTTCGGCTCCGGCGGGCTCGCGATCGCCGCGGTCGCGCTCTCCGTCGCACGGACGGGCGACGCCGGCGAGGGAGCGATCATCGTCACGTCCTTCGCCGTCGGCGGACTGCTCGGGGCGCTGTGGAACTCGCGGCGCCCGCCGCGGCGCTCGCCCGAATGGGTGATGGGCTGGGGGTTCGCGGCCACCGGCGCGTGCACGGTCGTCGCCGCCGCCGACGTCGGGCCGGTGTGGGCGGTGATCGCGGTGGGAGCGTCCGGCCTGTTCACCGCCCCCAGCGCCGCGGCGATGCTCCTCATCCGCAAGCAGCAGAGCCCGCCGGCGCTCCGCTCGCAGGTGTTCACGGTGGGCGCCGGCCTGCGCGCCGCCGCCGCGGCCGCGGGCGCCGCCGTCGCGGGCCTCGCCGCGGGGGTCGGCGCCGAGGTGCTCATCATCGCGATCGGCGCGGTCTGGATCCTGTCCGGCGCCCTGCTCGCGGCCTACCCGGCGGGCGCCCCGGCCATCGACGGGACTAGCGGGGGACGTTCGTGAAGACGACCTGCTCGTACTGGAACGACGGGGCGGTCTGCATCGTCAGCGAGTCGGCGTCGGCCACCGACCACGCCTCGCGCCAGGTGATGGACTCGCCGGGGAGCACCGCGGTGGTCGGCGGGATGCCGACCTGACCGCCGTCGGCGCCGATGTCGATGATGCGGGTGGCCTCGGTGCCGTCCGACGAGAGCGTCGACAGCACCACCGGCTGCACGTTCTCGGACGAGTCGTTGGTGATGGTCAGCGTGAACACCAGGTCCTCCGCCTGGTCGGCGCCGGCTGAGAGATCGGACGGCGAGTACGCCTCGGGCTCCGACACCGTCATCGACACGCCGTCGTCCCAGACCATCGTGTCGCCGAACGCCAGTCCGTCGAAGGCCCCGGTCCCGGGCTCGTCGACCTCGGCGCCCTCGGTCGGCACCGGGGTGCCGAACTCCTCCTCGAGCTCCTGCTCGATCTGCTCCTGGATGACGCCCGAGTCGGCGATCTGCCCCAGGACGCCGAGCGTCACGAACGTGAAGACGAGGGCGCCGACGATCCCGCCCACGATCGACACGACGAGCGCCGTGATGGCCGGCCACTTCCGACCCTCGAGGAAGAGGGCGACGAGCGAGAGCACGAAGGCGATCGGGAGGACGATCCACGCGATGACCTGCACGAATGGAATGCACGCGAGCACGAACCCGATGCCGGCGGCGACCAGCGCGACCACGCCGAGCACGTTGACCTTGTCGGACGGCGGCGTGCCGGGGGCGCCGGGCGCACCCGCAGGGGTGCCGTACCCGGGCGACCCGGCCGGGGCGACCGCGTACTGCGTCGTCTCGGCGGCGCGATCGGTCGTGGTCCCGTACGGCAGGGTCTCGGTCCGGTCGGCGTCGGTCGCGGCCGTCGGCGCGCCGGCGCTCGCGAACGGCGCGGTGTGGTCGGTCCACCGGGTGCCGTCCCAGTAGCGCCGCTGCCCCCGCCCGTCGTCGTACCAGCCTGCGGGTGCGTTCGTGCCGTCGGTCATGCGTGCGATGGTTCCACCGGCCGGATGCCGCCGTGGGGTCGAAAGGCCCGTCGGCTCGATAGGCTGGATCGATGGCGTTCGAACCCCGCTCGATCCCGATCGACCCCGACGCGAAGGCGGCTCTGGCCGAGCGCGGCCTCGAGTACCGTCTCATCGATCCGGGCGACATCGCCTCGCTCGACGCCTGGATCGACGCCGACCACCGGGGCTTCCACCATGCGAGGCCCCGCGACGTCGGCCGCGAGTACGACCGTTCCGTGATGTCCGAGCGCCGGGTCCACGGGGTCTTCGACTCCACCATCGCCGAGCCCGCCGTCCCGGTCGCCACGGTCTCGAGCTGGCCCACCGGGCTGAGCGTGCCGGGCGGCCGCAGCGTCGACGGCTGGGCCGTGAGCTCGGTCACGGTCTCGCCCACGCATCGTCGCCGCGGCATCGCCCGCGCCCTCATGGAGGCCGAACTGGCGACCGCGAAGCGCGCCGGGGCCGCGGTCGCGATGCTGACCGTCACCGAGGCCACCATCTACGGGCGCTACGGCTACGCCCCGGCGGCGAGGTCGGCCACCGTCGAGATCGACCGGCGGCGGGCCAGGTGGGTCGGCCCCGACGCACCGGGCCGGGTCCACTTCGTGTCGCCCGAGAGCCTGCGCACCCAGGCACCCGCGATCTCCCGGCGTGCGGTGGCCCGCACCCCCGGCGAGATCGATCGCTGGCCGGGCGTGCTCGACCGCATGCTCGGGCTCGTCGACCCCGAGTCCGACTCGTCCCGGGCGCTGCGCGCCATCCGCTACGACGACGAGCACGGCCAGGCGCAGGGTTTCGCGACCTTCCGCGTGACGCGCGAGCCCAACCAGCCCGGCTGGGCCGAGTTCGACGTGCTCGCGGCGGCGACCGACGACGCGGAGCGGGCCCTGTGGCGGGTGCTCGTGGAACAGGACTTCGTCTCGGGGGTGCGCGGCCTGCTCCGGTCGGTCGACGAGCCGCTCGAGTGGATGCTGGAGGACCCGAGGGCGGTCTCCGTGCGCGACGTCGTGGACCACCTCTGGGTGCGCATCGTCGACCCGGCCGCGGCGCTCGCCGCACGGCGCTACGCCGCTCCCGGCGAGATCGTGCTCGACGTGACCGACCGGCTCGGGTACGCCGCCGGTCGCTACACGCTGCTCGCCTCGGCCGACGGCAAGGCCGTCGTGCACGTGCCCCGCGGAGACGCGGCGACCGCCGAACCGGCGCCCCAGCGCGAGCGGGCGAGGGCCCGCGCGGCCGGCGAGTCGGGCGGCCGCGCGGCGCGTGCCGCCGAGCCCCGCTCGATCCGGCTGGACGTGCGCGACCTCGCGTCGATCTACCTCGGCGGCGTGCGCCCCTCGGTCCTCGCCCGGGCGGGCCGCATCACCGAGACCTCGAAGGGCGCGATCGAGCTCGCCGACCGGATGTTCGCGTCGCCGCGGGCACCGCACCTCAGCATCTGGTTCTGATGGGCGGCCCGCCCGCGGTCACGCGGCGTCCTGCCTCGGGAAGATCACCTTCTCGACGATGATGATGAGCGAGGCGGCCACGGGGATGGCGACCAGCGCGCCCAGCACGCCGCCGAGCGTGCCGCCGGCGACCGCCGCGATCACGACGAGCGCACCGGGGACCGAGACGGCCCGGCTCATGATCCTCGGGCTCAGCACGTAGGCCTCGATCTGCATGTACACGAGGTAGTAGATCGCCGCGGCGATGCCCGTCTCGAACGACGCGGTGAGGCTGACTACGGTGATGATCACGGCACCCGTGAGTGTTCCGACGAGCGGCACCAGCGAGCAGAGGAACGCGACGAACGCGAGCAGGATCGGCACCGGCGCGCCGATGATCGTCAGGTAGATCAGGCTCAGCACGCCGTTGACCGAGGCGAGGCTCAGCTGGCCGATCACGTACCGGCCGACCGACCCGGTGATCTCCCCCGAGACCTCGAGGAACCCGTTCCGGGACGTGGCCGGGACGAACCGCGCGGCGTAGCGCTTCATCGAGTCCAGCGACGCGAGGAAGTAGAGGGTCAGGATGAGCACGATCGTGGCGCCCGTGAACCCGCCCAGGATGCCGGCGCCGACCGCGAGGATGCCGCCCGTGAGGCTGCCGATGTTCTTCGGGTCGCCGAGGAAGTCGCCGATCGAGGCGATGCCGTCCTGGATCCAGCTCGCCCCCCCGGCGAAGCCGCCGATCCACGCGACGATGTCGCTGTCCTCGATGTCCTTGACGATCTGGTCCCAGTTCTGCACGATCTCGGTGACCTGGGCCGCGAAGAGCGGGACGGCGGTCGCGATGATGCCGACGAACAGCCCGATCACGGCGACGAACACGAGCAGGATGGCGGCCCAGCGCCGCAGCCCCCGTCGCTGCAGCCAGCTCACCATCGGGTCGAGGCCGAGGGCGAGGAAGATCGCCAGTGCGATGTACAGGATGACCGTGCTGAGCTGGCTGAGGACGCCGCCGAGGAACAGTGCGACGAGCACGCCGAGGGCACCGACGAACCCCATGCGGAAGGCGCGGACGCGCACCTCGGGCGTGCCAGGGGCGGCATCGGCGGTGATCTCCGCCTGCACCGGCGCCTCGGGCTGCCGGACCGCCCCGGCGACTCGTTTCCACATATCAGCGAACCTACGCTCGCGCGTTCGCCACGCCGGATCGGCGCGCCGCCGACCCGGTCGACGGCGCGCTCAGCCGAACACCCCGGTCGCGGCCGCGATGCCGACGGCCATCGCGACGACGATGCCGGTGACGCCGACCACGAGACCACCCACGGCCAGCGCCATGCGGTTGCGCCGAGCGGATTCGTCGGCCTCCGACATGACCCGGAGCCACGACGGCGCCCGGCCCTTCCTGACCGCGCTCTGGGCGAGCATGATCCGGATGATGTCGCGCATGGTGCTGGACACGTCGTGGGCCGTGGGGCGGACAGCCGGGTCATCGGCCGTCATCGCGCCGAGGATCGCGCGCCACTCCGGTGAGAGGTGCTCCGGGATCTCCGGCGGGCGGTGGAGCCGTGCGAGCGCGGCCTCGATCGGCGTGCCGGTGTACTCGCGCTCGCCCTTCAGGGACTCGAGCAGCACCAGGCCGAGCGAGTAGATGTCGGTGGCGGGCCCGACCTCCTCGCCTCGCGCCTGCTCCGGCGAGATGTACGCGGCGGTGCCCATGATCGTGCCATGGCCCGTGAGGCGAGTACCGTCGACGAACTGCGCGACCCCGAAGTCGGCGAGCCGCGTGAGCAGCGTGTAGCCGAAGGTGGGGACCTCGGAGACGAGGATGTTCTCGGGCTTGATGTCGCGGTGGATGACGCCGCGGCCGTGCACGTAGCTGAGGACGTCGGCGACCTGCGCGCCGATGTCGGCCGCCTGGCGCGGCTTCAGCGGGCCGTCGGCGAGCTGGTGGGCGAGCGACAGGCCCTCCACGAGCTCCATGACGATGTAGCGGCGCTCGATGCCGGCGTGGATCAGGGTGCCCGCGTCGTAGACCGGCACGAGCCCGATGTGGTTGAGGCCGCTCAGCAGGTTGATCTCGCGTTCGCGGCGCTGATGGTCGGCGACGGTCTCCTCGCCCTCGCGGAACAGCTTGATCGCCACGTGGCGGCCGAGCTCGTTGTCGCGGGCACGGTAGACGTCGGCCATGCCGCCCGAGCCGATGTGCTCGAGGAACTCGTACCGCGGAGCGGTCGGGTCCGCACCCTCGTACCGGGCCTGCGCGGCGTACTCCTCGGCAGCCGTCGGGACGGGCGTCTGGGTGGGCGACGGCACGTACGGCATCGCCCGGGGATCGGTGCGCCGTGCGGGGTCGGACAGGAAGGGCGGGCCGGTCGTCGCGGCACCGTCGCCGCGTAGGGTCGGGTCGGTGCGGACTCCGACTCCGTGGACTCCGGCGGGACCCGGGCGGCGCGGTTCGTCAGGGGGTGACGCCTCGCTCATGGACGGCCTCTTCTCTTCGGCCGGGGGTGGGCCGATACCACGCCCGATGGTATCGTGGCGTCTTCCTAGTTTATCTAACTAGTTTCTTGCGAAACTGCTCAGGGGATGAGTCTTCCGAATACGGATATCCCAAGCAAGCCCGGATCTCGAGGCTTGACAGGGCACGCGCCCGATGGGCCGGGTGTGGATCAGGACGCCGAGCGGGCGGTCTCCATCTGCGACACGGTCGCAAGGCCTTCGGCGGCCGGCTCGGGGCTCGGCGCCGCGGCGGGAGGAAGCTCAGCGCCGGCGTGCTCGCTCACGCTGTCGACGGCGTCGCGCATGCGATCGAGGAAGTGCAGGACCGCGCCGGCCTCATCGGCCTCGAGCCCTTCGGCGACCTCGATCATGCGGCGGTGCATCTGACCGAGGGTCGCGCGCACCTCGTCGTCGCTCGCGATGGTCGGCGCGATGACCAGCGCCCGCCGGTCGGTGGGGTGCGGCCTGCGCTCGACGTGGCCGGAACGGACGAGCCGGTCGATCAGCACGGTGGTCGAGGCGGAGGAAATGCCGAGGTGGGCGGAGAGGTCCTTCGGGCTGACGTTGCGCCCCTCGCCCTCGCGCTTGAGCAGGAAGCGGATCGCGAGCAGGTCGGTCTCCCCCATCCGCATCGCCGTGCGCGTACGGCGACGCATGGCCGCCTCAGCCGCCCGGTAGTCGCGCAGCGCGTTGAGCACTGCGACCCCCCGGCGGGTGCGGTCGTCGGAATACCAGTACCCCGAAGCGCGCTCGTCACCCATGTTTCGACCCTACACGAACTGGTATCTAGATCGTCTAGGTATCCGCTGGGAATGGGTTGCGCCCCCGGAGCCGGGTCAGAACGACCGCTCGTACACCCACGGGAGGCGGTCCATCAGGAGTCGATGCCGCGCTCCGCCCGTCTCGTCGGCCGCCCCCGGCTCGAACGCGGCATCCTCACGCCAGTAGAGCGCCCGCCGACCCTCGCCGAAGCGGCCCGTGTACACCTGCAGCCCCGCGGCGCCCAGCGCCTCGAGTGCACCCCCGACGGATGCCGCGCCCAGGAGCCCGTGCAGCGTCACCCACGTCGGCGGATAGAGGAGCATGTCGGCCGCGGCGTGCCGCTCAAGGGCCTCCTCCGGCCGCAGCCACTCCGCCCGCACCAGTTCCTCCGCCGCGGGAGCCGGCTCGCCGTCGGGCGCGGGCGCGGCGAAGAACCGGGTGCGCATGCGCTTGGGCACGCCCTCCGGGGGGTTCCACAGCGCGAAGCCCAGCAGCGCGGCGGGGTCGACCTCGAGGCCCACCTCCTCGAGCGTCTCGCGTGCGGCGGCCCGTCGAGCCGCCGGTTCCGAGTCGATCGCGTCGCCCGCGGCATCCGCCTCGTCGACCGCACCGCCGGGGAACACCCAGGCCCCCGCGAACGAACCGCGGTCGCTCGGCCGCTCCCCGAGCAGCACCTCGACGCCGGCGGCGCCGTCCCGGAGCAGCACGACGGTGGCGGCGGAGGCATCCATGCCGGCCAGCCTAACCCCGCGACTACACTGCCGAACGTGCCATCCATCGCCGATCCCGCCTCCGCCGAGGACGTGCGCCCGCCCGCCGCGGCGACCCTCGTGCGGGCCCCGAACGCTGGGCCGATGACCCTCGACGGGACGAACTCGTGGGTGCTTCGCGCCCCCGGAGCGGAGACCGGCTCGGTCGTCGTCGATCCGGGACCGGCGGATGCCGCGCACCTCGCGCGCCTCGCAGAGGGCGGCGTCGAGCTCGTCCTCATCACCCACCGGCACCCCGACCACACCGAGGCGGTCGACGCGTTCGCCGAGATCACCGGTGCACCGGTGCGGGCGATCGACCCGGAGTGGTGCCGCGGCGCCGAGCCACTCGCCGACGGCGAGCGCATCGCCGCCGGCCGGATCGAACTCGAGGTGCTTGCGACGCCGGGGCACACCTCCGACTCGGCATGCTTCGCACTGCGCGGACCCGACCGCGCGACCCCGGTCGCGGTGCTCACCGGTGACACCGTGCTCGGTCGCGGCACCACGATCATCGCGCACCCCGACGGCGCGCTCGGCCCGTACCTCGACGCGTTGCATCGCCTGCGCCGACTGGGCGCGAGCGAGGGCCCCGTGGTGGTGCTCCCCGGCCACGGCCCCGTGCTCGGCGACCTCGAAGCGATCTGCGACGCCTACCTCGCGCACCGCGCCGAACGGCTCGACCAGGTCCGCGACGCCCTCGCGCGCCTCGGCGCGGACGCCTCGCCCGACGCCGTGACCGACGACGTCTACGGCGACGTCGACGCGGGGGTGCGGTTCGCCGCCGAGGCGTCGGTGCGGGCGCAACTGGCGTACCTGCGGGGCGAATGACCGAGGGGGCGGATGCCGCGCGGCACCCACCCCCTCCATCGCACCCGGCGGATCAGCGCTCGACCGGCTGCACCTCCTTGACGGTGCCGGTGTCGTCGACGTACTGCTGGTGCAGGTGCACGGGCTCGCTCGCGACCGCCTGGGCGCGCTTGCGCTTGCGGGCGGCGGCGGCGAGGTTCAGCAGCTCGACGAAGATGGCGAACGCCATCGGCATGTAGATGAGCGCCTTGTCGATCTTGAAGCCGAACCCGTCGGCGATGAGGAACACGCCGATGAGCAGCAGGAACGACAGCGCGAGCATCTTGACGGTGGGGTGCTTGTTCACGAAGGCGAAGATGTAGCGCGCCGCGAAGAGCATGATGCCGAACGAGAGCACGACGACCGTGATGATCACGATCATGTTCTCGGTCATGCCGACCGCGGTGATCACCGAGTCGAGCGAGAAGACGATGTCGAGCACCAGGATCTGCGCGATGACCGCGCCGAACGTGGCGGTGCCGGCACCGGTCGTGTGCTCCTCGTCGCCCTCGAGCTTGTGGTGGATCTCCGACACGGCCTTGTAGACCAGGAACAAGCCGCCCGCGATCAGGATCAGGTCGCGACCCGAGAAGCCCATGCCGAACAGCTCGAACAGGTCGGTCTTCAGCGAGATGACCCAGCCGGCGGCGAACACGAGGCCGACGCGCATGAGCATGGCGAGGGTCAGGCCCAGGTTGCGCGCCTTCGCCTGCTGCTCCACCGGCAGCTTGGCGGCGAGGATCGAGATGAAGATGACGTTGTCGACGCCGAGCACGACCTCGAGCACGAACAGGGTGAGGAACACGGCCAGGAGGTCCGGCGTGAACTCGAGTGAGAAGTCCATGGCGGACATTCTGACGTACCGGAGGGCGTCAGCGCGTATCGGTGCGGCCGTTCACGATCGGCGGCACCGCGATGCCGAGCGGATGCCGCATCCACACGTTCCCCGTCCGGCGGCGCTCGTCGCGCGTGGCGAACGTGAAGAGCTCGGTGCGCGCCCGGACCGAGCGTGGTCGGCGACCGTCGAACGGGTCGTGGGCGAGGAGCCGCAGCGTCGCGGCATCCGCTCGGAGGAGCTGCTCGAGCAGGCGCGGGAACCACTCCTCGTGCATTCGTCCGAGCGGGAGGAACCACATCAGCCAGTCGAGCCGCAGGTGATACGGCGCGAACTGCCGCGGGACGCGCTTCGGGTCGCCCGGCTTGCCCTTGAAGCCGTACTCACGCCATTCCGCCCCGGGGTCGCGCGGGTCGTCGAGCGTGCCCTCGACGATCACCTCGACGCGCTCCCTCGTCACGGTGCCGAACGCGCCGTAGGCGTTCACGAGCATGAACCGGTCGAAGCTCGCGTTCATGAGCTGGCGTCTCGAGAACAGGTTCATGAGCGGATGCCGGCTGAGCCAGAGGATCAGCGCCGCGACCGCGAGCACGATCGCGATCCACCACGGCGGGCTCGCGGCCCCTGCCGGGTCAGCGATCGCGTCGAGCGGCAGCCATGGGAGGAGCCACCCGACCACCCCGTCGCCGACCGCGCCGAACGCGAGCACGATCGTGATCCAGTTCAGCCAGGCGAAGTTGCCGGTCGCCACGAGCCACGACTGCGTCGCGATGATCACCGCCGCGGCCGCGGTGCGGACCGGCTGCGGCGCGAAGAGCAGGAACGGCACGACGAGCTGCGCGACGTGGTTGCCGATGACCTCGAGCCGGTGGAACCACTTCGGCAGCAGGTGCGCCTGCCGGCTCAGCGGGCCGGGCATCGGCTGGGTCTCGTGGTGGTAGTACAACGCCGTCAGGTCGCGCCATTCGCGGCCGCCGCGGATCTTGATCATGCCCGCGCCGAACTCGAGCCGGAACACGAGCCACCACACGAGCGCGATGGTCGGCAGCGGCGGCGGCACCTGGCTCGATCCGAGGAAGGCGACGAGGAACCCGGCCTCGCACAGCAGCATCTCCCATCCGAAGCCGTAGAACGTCTGCCCGACGCTCACGATCGACAGGTAGAGCCCCCACAGCCCGAGGAAGGCGAGCATCGGCACCCACGGCGGGCCGAGCTGGGGCAGCCCGACCACGACGGATGCCGCGAGGCCGATGCCGGCCGCGCACACGGCCACGAGCCGCGCGTCGCGATAGGCCCAGCGCCGGAACAGCGTCGGGCCGAGGTAGCCGCGCCGCCGCGTGCGGCGGAGGACGCCGACGCGCTCGCCGCCCTGCTGCTCGCGTTCGCGTGCACGGCGCTCCGCAGCCTCGACCGCGGTAAGCAGCTCGGGCACCGGCAGGAGCCCGTGCTCGCCGAGCAAGGGCCGGAACTGGTTCAGCGTCGAGGCGAACGCGACGAGGAAGAGCGCGGCGATCCCGCGCTGCAGGATCTCGCGCGCCAGGTACGCGTCGCGAGCGTCGAACCACGAGAACCAGGCGGCCCAGTCCACGTCGCCACGCTAGCCGGGCCATGCCGAGGGGCACGGGCCGTTCGGCCCGCGCCCCTCGCGGTTCGGCATGCGCCGGTTCAGGCCGGCGGATTGTCGGGATCGACGGTCTCGATCGTCTCCTGCTCGACGGGGTTGTCGGCTTCGAGGTCGTTGGCGTCGGGGTCCGGGTCGGTGTCGCGGTCGGTGTCCTCGCGCGCTCCCGGGGTCGGCTCGGGGCCGGTGTCGCCGACGCCGCCTGCGGCGGTCTGCCGTGCGTCCTGCGCCTCCCGGTCGGCGGTCTCGGGATCGAGCATCGCGTCGCCGTGCCCGCCGATGCCGAGGCCGCTGCCGACGGTGTTGATGACTCCGGTCAGGTCGGGGGTCCTGGGGTTGAGGTCGCCCGCCGGGCCGAGCCGGTCCTGGTTCTCCCACGGGTTCAGCGGATCGCTCATGTGCTTCGCATCTCCTCCTTCGATCCCGGATGCGGCGCCGGTGCGCAGCCGCGGTCCGATCGGGTTCCACGTTCCTCCGAGCCGTGCGCCCGGTCAACGGGTTGACACCCCGAGCGCCTCGCGCCGTCACGCCGATGCGCCCCGAGCCGGTCTGCTCGGGGCGCATCGGGAGGGGTCGGCGGATGCCTACGCGACGAGCGCGACGCCGGCGTTCCAGCCGACCTTCTCCTGCACGGCGAGCGTGAGCTGGAGGAAGCCCACCGACTCGAGCTCGCGGGCGCGGGCGAGCCGCCCGGCGTCGACCGCGTTCAGGCCGCCCGCGCGGACGACGTCGATCAGGGCCTGCTTGGCGAGGTCGTCGTCGCCGGCGACGAGCACGGTCGTCGGCTGCGCGCCGCCGACCGTCTTCGCGGCGAGGGTGGCGGCGAAGTTGGTGTTGAACGCCTTGAGCACGCGCGACTCGGGCAGCGCGACCGCGAGCTCCGCGGCGGCGGACGCATCGGCGGGGACGACGAGCGAGTCGAAGGTCTCGAAGTCCAGCGGGTTGGTGATGTCGACGACGACCTTGCCCGCGAGCTGCTCGCGGCGGGCCTCGACGATCCCGGCGACCGAGGGGTACGGCACGGCGAGGACGACGATGTCGCCCGTGACCGGCTCGGATGCGTCGCGGCCGACGTACTCGACGGTGTTGCCGCCCGCTGCCACGATGCCGCCGATGGCGGTGCCCATGTTGCCGTTTCCGATGATGCTGACCGTCGTCATGATGTCCTCCCCGCGTCATCCGACGCGATTACTTGTTGCGACAACCAACACTGTAGCCCTATTCAGTTGTCGCGTCAACCTTGTGTGCGAGAATAGGGGCATGACGGATGACACGCGCTGGCTCGACACCGAGGAATCCGCCGCCTGGGTGCGCCTCGTCGCGCTCACCGAGCTGCTGCCCGGCGTGCTCGACCAGCAACTGCTGAACGACGTGCAGCTCACCCACTTCGAGTACGCCACGCTGATGGCGCTCGCCGCCGCGCCGGACCGCACCATGCGCATGACGGCACTCGCCGGCCGCACCAACGCGACGCTCCCCCGCCTGTCGCACGTGGCCCGACGCCTCGAGGAGCGCGGCCTCATCCGCCGCTTCCCGTGCCCGGAGGACCGCCGCGCCACGAACGCCACGATCACCGACGCCGGGATGGCGCTCATCGACGAGGCCGCCCCCGGCCACGTCGAGACCGTGCGCCAGTACGTGCTCGACGCACTCAGCCCCGAGCAGCTCCGACAGCTCTACGAGATCGCGGGCGCCGTGCTCACCCGACTCGACCCCGACGAGCGACTCACCGCGACGGCCTGCCAGTTCAGCGAGGGCCCCGCGATCGCGCGCGCCGGCTGACCGGGCGTCGTCCCCGGCGGCCGCCCATCCGCCGAGGGCGGATCTGCCGTCGGCAGCGCCCGCCCCACGGCATCCGCTCGCGACGCAGGCTGGGGGAATGACCGATCGCGAGAGCCCACCCGTCCAGCCCATCGACGCCGAACTGACCCGGCGGCTCTTCCACGAGCGCATCATCGTGCTCGGCGATGAGCTCGACCAGGCCGGCGGCAACCGCATCTGCGCGCAGCTCGTCGCGCTGGCCGCCGACGACGCGCGCCGCGACATCCGCTTCTGGATCAACTCGCCCGGCGGGTCGGTGCCCGCCATGCTCGCCATCCACGACGTGATGCGCGCCATCCCGAACGACGTCGCGACCATCGCGGTCGGCATGGCCGCGAGCGCCGGGCAGTTCCTGCTCACCGCGGGCACGGCCGGCAAGCGCGCCGCGCTGCCGCACTCGCGGATCCTGCTGCACCAGGGCTCGGCCGGCATCGGCGGCACCGCCGTCGACGTCGAGCTGCAGGCCGACGACCTGCGTCACACGCGCGACACCGTGCTCGGCCTCATCGCCCGCTACACCGGCCAGACCGTCGAGCGCATCGCGCACGACTCCCTGCGCGACCGCTGGTACACCGCCCGGCAGTCCGTCGAGTACGGCTTCATCGACCACGTCGTCGACCGGCTCGACGAGCTGTTCCCGCTCGAGCCGCGCGCGGTCGCGGGGCTGGGGGTGTTCGCGTGAGCTCGTACGCGATCCCGTACGTCACCGAGCGGCGCGGCAGCACGGAGCGCACGCTCGACGTGTACAGTCGCCTGCTCTCGGAGCGCATCGTCTACCTCGGCACCGAGATCGACGACGGCGTCGCGAACGTGCTCATCGCCCAGTTCCTGCACCTCGCGGCCGACTCGCCGGACTCGCCCGTCAGCCTCTACGTCAACTCCCCCGGCGGCTCGCCGAGCGCGGCGCTCGCGGTGTACGACACCATGCGGCACATCGGCCCCGAGGTCGCGACGACCTGCGTGGGGCGGGCCGGCGGACCGGCGGCGGTCCTGCTCGCCGGCGGCGCGCCCGGACGCCGCGCGATGCTGCCGCACAGCACCGTCACGCTGCACCAGCCTTCGACGCAGGGCCGCGGTGCGGTGCCCGACCTGATCCTGCACGCCGACGAGGTGCTGCGGGTGCGCGCCGAGCTCGAGGCGGCACTCGCCGCAGACACCGGGCGCCCGGCGGAGGCGATCCGCCTCGACACCGATCGCGACCTCGTCCTGCCCGCGCCGGCCGCGGTCGCGTACGGGCTGGCCGACCACGTGCTCGCCGACGCGACGGCGCCCGCGCCGGTCCGAGCAGGCCGCTGACGGGCGGACCCGTCTCCCGGTGGACGCGGGCCGGCGTCAGGCGGCGAGCGCGAGCACCTGCGCCCCGGACTGCGGCGTCCGCTCCGCCAGGCGGTCGGCGACGCGCCCGACGACGGCGGCGAGGTCGAGCCCCAGCGCCTCCCCCACCGCGCCGACGACCTCGGAGGACGCCTCCTTGCGACCGCGCTCGACCTCCGAGAGGTACTGCGGCGACACGCCGGCCGCCTGCGCGACCTCGGTGAGGATCCGCGCCTGCTCGAGTCGTTCCCGGCGGAGCACCTCGCCGAGTTCGCGCCGCCAGAGCGGCCTCGCCGGTCGCGGCGTCTCCGCCTGCGGGAACACGATCACCCTGCCCATGCCGAGAGGCTACGCAGCGGACGCCGCGACCGACAGGCGGATCCGCTCACAGCAGAACGGGAGGCACCCCTCGGCGCCGGCGCCGCTAGCGTCGGAGCATGTCCGCTCCGATCGTCCGCCCTGCCCGAGTCGCCGACGCCCCCGGCATCGCCGACGTGCACTGGCGCAGCCACCAGAGCACCTACGTCGAGCCCGGCCGGGTGTCGCGCGAGGCCGTCGAGGCGTGGACCATGCGCGATCGCATCCAGGCCTGGATCGCGTACGCCGCGATCTCGGAGGGCCTGCTGCCCCCTCCCGAGGGCTTCCACGCCGTCGACGTCACCGTCGCGGTCGACGGCGACCGCGTCGTCGGCTGGGCGATCACGAGCGGCGGTCGCGACGCCGACGCCCCGCGGCCGCTCGAGCTCGAGGGCCTCTACGTGCTCGACGAGTTCCACGGCCGCGGGGTCGGCCAGGCGCTGCTCGACGCGGCGGTGGGTGACCGGCCGGCCTACCTCTGGGCGCTCGAGGACAATCCCCGGGCGCACGCGTTCTACCGCCGGAACGGCTTCGTCCTCGACGGCGGCGACAAGTGGGACGAGCGCTGGCGGGTGCGCGAGGTGCGGATGACGCGCTGAGCCCCCGGCAACGATCCGGGCGGCGTCAGAGCAGCCAGGGGTCGATGCCGAAGTCGTCGGCCCTCGGCGGATCGGGTATCGCCGGAGGCGGCGGCATCCGGCGCCGCGTCGCCGAGGCGGCGCGTGCCTGCATCGCGCCGCTCGCCCCGGTCGCCCCGGCGCCCAGGCGGACGAGGTCTCGCCGTCGCGGTCCGGTCGGGATGTCGCGCGGGAGCGAGCCGGCGGCGACGATCCAGCGCGGCAGCCCGAGCAGGTCGAGCACGCGGGCGAGCCGCTCCGACTCGTAGACGCTGTCGGTGTCGAGTTCCTCGCCGAGCACGTCGGCGAGCTCGTCGGCGGCATCCGCCCGACCGGCGGCCTCCGCGAACGCGGCCGCGTGCTCGGCGCCGAGCGGTTCGGCGAGCACGTCGCGGTCGGCGTCCCGCTCGCGCGACGGGTCGCTGGAGTACCGGCCGAGCTCGTCGCGGCCTCGCCAGGCGGCGAGCACGAGCTGCCGGTCGAGCACCACGCGGGCGACCAGCACGACCGTGTCGAGCGCCGCCGCGATCGCGCCGCCGACCTCGATCACGCCGCTGCGGCCCGTGGCGACGGTGCCGTCGCCGGGGTCGCCGAGCGCCACGGTCCAGCCCGATTCGGCGGGCGCGACCCAGCCGGTGAAGCGGATGCCGCGCAGCGCCTCGACCACGCGCGCGGTGTCGTCGTCGCGGACGATCACGGCGCCGTAGGTCTCGCCGATGGGGCCGCCGCCCTCGGGCGTGCTGCCCGGGATCGCGTACGTCACGTCGTCCTCCTCAGTACACGAGCACGTGGCTCGCGTGCGAATGGGTCACCTCGTAGCCGAGGCCCTCGTAGAGCCCGAGGGCGCCGGTCGGGTTCTCGGCGTCGACGTCGAGCGTCGAGCGCTCGAGGCCGGCGTCGGCCGCCGCCGCCAGGTGACGGGCGAGCAGGTCGCGGGCGAGGCCCCGCCCGCGATGCTCGCGCACGACGCCCACGAGTCGCACGTACGACGACGTGAAGCCCTGGCCGGGCCAGTCCTGCTCGTTGCGCAGCGCGACGACGAAGCCGACCACGCGCTCCCGGCCGCCGTCCGCGTCCGGCGCGAGCGCGAGGAACGACAGCGACGGCGCGAACGCCGACTCACGCGTCATCGCCGCCCAGCTCTCGGCATCCGTCGACTGGCTGCCCCAGTGGTCGGCGAAGGACGCGTTGCGTGCGAGCCGCGCCGACTCCGCCCACTCCTCCGCCCACGGCACCGCCCGCACGCCGTCGGGCAGCGCGCGGGGTGCGTCGATCGGGGCGGCGAGGTCGCGGGCGAGCGAACGGAAGTGGCGCGCGACGCGCATCCCGTTGCGCTCGAGGAGGGACGCGGCATCCGGCACGCCCTGCTCGACGTAGGCCATGATCCAGCCGGGCAGCCGCTCCCCGCTCTCCGCGAGCTGCTCGCGTGCCCGCGCGAGCTGCCAGCCGAGCAGCGCCCGCCCGATGCCGCGCCGCCGCCAGTCGGGGTGCACGTCGCCGAGCACGAGCGAGCGCACCATCGTCTCCCGGCCGGGCGGGCACATCACCAGCCCGTGCGCGAGCAGTCGTCCGTCGTGGCCGACGGCCACGAGCCCGTCGCGCTCGACGTCGACGTGCGGGAGGCGGAAGGCCTCGCCGAGCTCGTCACGGTGCGGGGTCCAGTGCGGGTGGTCCGCCGCCGAGACCACGGCATGCAGCTCGACGAGCGCGTCGAGGTCGGAGGGCACCGCGGGCCGCCAGTCGGCGACGTCGGGATGCGGCACGGCGGCGGGCGCGACGGTCGGGCCCACCCGCTCGGCCAGCGTCGGCGTGGTCGGGTGCTCCATGGATCGATGGTGGCACGGATGCCGCCGCCGCGTCTCCCGCGCCGGCTCAGCGGGCGACGAGTTCGAGCACCACGGCGCTCTCGGGGGCGAGCAGCGGCATCGGCAGGCCGACCACGTCGAGCACGCGCCCCGGGAGCCGGATGTCGCCCGCGGCGAACCACGGCGGATCGGCGTCCTGCACGGTGCGCACCGGGCCGAGGTCGAGCACGCGCACGTCGTAATCCGCATCGGGATCGAGTCCGGGCAGCCGCACGGCGGGCGGGAGCGCCTCCGACGGGTCGGCGAGCATCGCCACCGAGAACACCGCATGCCGCCGGTCGCCCGCGACGACGCCGTGCACGGCCTGGGCCGGGTCCGCGGCATCCGCTCGCACCACCCGGCCCGAGTGCAGCAGCCCGCGCAGGCGACGGTACTCGGCGGTCCAGGCGGCGACGGCGGCGAGCTCCTCCTCACCGGCGGTGGCGAGGTTCCACTCGATCCCGGCGCTGCCGAACAACGCCGTGGCCAGCCGGAACGAGAGCGCCGACGTGCGGCCGGTCGTGTGCGCCCGGGCGGCGCCGAGGTGCGCGCCGAGGTACTCCGGCGGCACGACGAGGCTCGTGGCACGGTGGATCCCCTGCCGTCGGACCGGGTCGTTGGTGTCGCTCGCCCATACCCGGTCGACCCGCGGGAGGATGCCGAGGTCGATGCGCGCACCGCCCGAGGCGCACGACTCGATCTCGACGCCGGGATGCGCCGCGCGCAGCCGGTCGACGAGCGCGTACAGGGCCGCGGTCTGCGCGTGGGCCGACCCGGCGAGCAGGTCGCGGTTGTGGTCCCACTTCAGGTAGCGGATGTCGTTGTCGGCGAGCAGCGCGTCGAGCCGGTCGAACACGTGGTCCGCGGCCCCCGGCGCGGTCAGGTCGAGCACGCGCTGCCAGCGCCACTCGGGGTCGCCGTCGCGGCCGAGCACCCAGTCGGGGTGCGCGCGGGCGAGGTCGGAGTCGGCGCTGACCATCTCGGGCTCCACCCACAGGCCGAACTCCATGCCCGCCGCCTGCACGCGGTCGATGAGCGGGGCGAGGCCGTCGGGCCAGACGCGCGGGTCGACGGTCCAGTCGCCGAGCGCCCGCCGGTCGTCGCGGCGGCCGAGGAACCAGCCGTCGTCGAGCACGAATCGCTCGACGCCGACCCGGGCCGCGGCATCGATCAGCGGTTCGAGCCGCTCGAGCGACTGGTCGAAGTAGACGGCCTCCCAGGTGTTCAGCACGACCGGGCGCGGCCTGCCCGCGACCGTCGACCACGAGCGCACCCAGGGGTGCAACCGGTCGGACAGCCCGTCGAGTCCGCGGGCGGAGTGCACCGCGACGGTCCACGGCGTCTCGTGGGCGCCGCCGGGCGCGAGCACGATCTCGCCGGGGGCGAGCAGCTCGCCCGCGCCGAGGGTGGAGGGCCCGAGGGCGGAGCGCTCGGCCCACAGTTCCGTGTCGCCGGACCAGGCCGCGTGGACGGCCCACACCTCGCCCGACCGATGGCCGAAGCCCGGAGTGCCGGCGGCGAGCAGGAACGCGTCGTCGTGGCCGCCACGGCCGTGGCGCGACTCCCTGGCGTGCACGCCGTGGTCGAGCCGCCGGCGACGGGGCCGCCGCTCGTCGGCCCAGAGGCCGCTGAAATCGAGCAGTTCGCTCGCGCGCGCCGGCACCGGGAGCACGGCGGCCACCCGCGACAGGCCGAGCGGGGACGATCCGCGATTGGCGATCCGGTGACGCACCCGGAGCACGCCCTCCGGCGTCAGCTCGAGTCGCGTCGCGATCGAGACGGCGGCGGCCTCGTCGGCGAGTTCGAAGTCGAGCGAACCGCCGGCGCCATCCGCCGCCCCGCCGGCCGCACCGGTCGCGCCGGTCGCGGAGACCGATCCGGGCACGAGTCCGAGGCGCGGCGCCTGCAGGGCCCGGGCCGCGGCCGGACCGTCGGCGCCCGCAGGATCGCGGAACGCCTCGAGGCCCGGCCGCCCCGACCACCCCTCGCCGAGGGTGGGCACGAGGCTCAGCCGGAGCGGCGCGTCGATGGACGACGGCGGCACGGCCGGAACGGAGACGGCGGCGACCGCCTCGAGCGCCTGCTCGTCCAGCGGTCCGAGGTCGGCACCCCAGTGCAGGACGGCGGGCACGGCCGTGCCGCGGGCGTCGACGACGACGCTGACGCCCGCGGCACGGAGGTGATGGATCACGGGGTGAGGCTACTCCGCGACCGGGATCGACTGCGCCTCGAGGGCGTCGACGGTCGACGTCTGGCCCTTCTCGAGCGCCTCCATGAGCGTGCTGCTGCCGGAGGCGGCGGCCTTGAAGCCGTCGGACACGTCAGCGTAGGTCTGCGTCATGGTCGGGCCCCAGACGAAGTCGGGGTTGACCTGCGCGGACGCCTCGGCGAACACGTCGTAGATGGCCTGGCCGCCGTAGAACTCGACGCCCTCGGTCAGGGTCGGCAGCTCGAGGCCCGCCTCGGTCGCCGGGTAGATCGCGGCCTCCTGGTTGAGGATGGTGAGCGCCTCGTCCGAGGTGTTCAGCCACAGCGCGAACTTCGCCGCCTCGTAGAGGTGGTCGGTGCCCTTGAAGACCGCGATCGACGAGCCGCCCCAGTTGCCGGCGGCGGCGCCGCCCGACTCCCACTGCGGTGCGAGCGCGACCGACCAGTTGCCCGCCGTGTCGGGCGCGCCCGACGCGATCGAGTTGGCGCCCCAGACGGCCGAGTTCCAGGTCCAGACCTCACCCGAGTTGTAGGCGTTGTTCCACTCGTCGGTCCAGGCCGGGTACGTCGACACGAGGTCGTTCTCGATGAGGTCCTGCCAGTACTCGGCCACCTGCATCGACTCGTCGCTCGTCAGCTCGACGGTCCAGTTGTCGCCGTCGTTGGCGAACCACTGCCCGCCGGCCTGCCAGACGAAGCCGGCGAACTGGTTGATGTCGGTCTGCGAGAAGTTGGTGATGTAGCCGCCGGCCTCGCGGACCTTCACGGCCGCCTCGCGGTACTCCTCCCACGTGGTCGGCACCTCGATGCCGTTCTGCTCGAACAGGTCGCTGCGGTAGAACAGCGCCATCGGACCCTGGTCCTGCGGGATGCCGTAGACCTCGTCCTCGGTGCCGAGCGAGACCTGGCCCCACGTCCACTCGAGGAACTGGTCCTGGGCCGCGACGACCTCCTCGCACGCGGCGAGGTTCTCGAGGCCGTCCTGCACGCGGAAGTTCGGCAGCGCGTCGTACTCGATCTGGCCGAGGTCGGGGGCGTTGCCCGCCTCGAGCTGGTTGAAGAAGTTCTGGTACGTGCCCGAGTTGCCGTTCGGGCCGGTCTGCACCTCGACCTGGATGTCGGCGTTCTGCTCGTTCCAGACCGCGACGGCCTCCTCGATGCCGGGGATCCAGCTGGTGAACTCGAGGGTGACGTCCTCGCCGGCGGGCTCGCAGGAGGCCGCGGCGTCGCCGCCGCCGGATCCGGAGTCGCCCGCGGCACAGCCCGTGAGGGCGAGCGCGGCGGAGGTGAGCAGGGCTGCGGTGACCGCTCGTTTCGTGTGACGCATGGGATTTCCTCTTCTCGGTGGGGTGGTCGCCCGGATGCCTCCGGGCGGGGTGCCTACTTCAGCGAGCCGGAGCCGAGGCCCGTGCGCCAGTAGCGCTGAAGCAGCAGGAACGTGATGATCAGGGGGATGATCGACAGCATCGAGCCGACGAGCACGTACGTGCGCAGCTCGGGGAACTGGTTGATCGTGGAGTTCCAGGCGTAGAGCCCGTAGGTGACCGGGAACAGCTCCTCGCTGCGCAGCATGATGAGCGGCAGGAAGAAGTTGTTCCAGATGGTCACGAACTGGAACAGGAACACCGTGATGAGCGCGGGGAACATGAGCCGGATCGAGACGGTGAAGAACGTGCGGAGCTCGCCCGCGCCATCCAGCCGGCTCGCCTCGAGCAGTTCGTCGGGCACGGATGCCTCGGCGAAGACCCTCGAGAGGTACACGCCGAACGGGCTGACCACGCTCGGCAGGAACACGGCCCAGAACGTGTCGGTGAGCTGCACCCGGCTGAACAGCAGGAACAGCGGCAGGGCGAGCGCCGTGGCGGGCACGAGCACGCCGCCGAGGACGACGTTGAAGATCGTCTCCCGACCCGGGAAGCGGTACTTCGCGAGCGCGTACCCGCACATCGCGGCGACGATCGTCGCGACGACGGCGCCGAGGCCCGCGTACAGGAGGCTGTTGAGGATCCAGCGGAAGTACACGCCGTCGCGGTAGGTGAGCAGGTCGCCGATGTTCTCGAACAGCTGGAAGTCGGCGAACCACAGCGGGTTGGTGCTGAACAGGTCGCCGCGGCTCTTCGTGGAGGCCACCACGAGCCACCAGATGGGCACGAGGAAGTACAGCGTGAAGACCGCCATGACGAGCATTGCGCCCGTGCGCGACAGGATGCTCTCGCGGGGGCCGCGCCCGGCGGGGACGTTGCCGGCGCCGCGGGCGAGGCCGCGCGGGTTGACGGCCGGCGAGGCGGTCGTGGCGTCAGGTCCGGTCGCGGTGCTCATGCGTCGGCCCCCTTCCGGCGGGTGAAGCGGAGGAACGTGAAGGAGAGGATGAACGTGGCGAGGGCCAGGACCACCGAGAAGGCGGCGGCGAGCGACACGTTCGGGATGGCACTGGTGGCGTAGATCGTCATGTTCGGCGTGTACGTGCTCGTGACGGCCGAGCTGAACGAACGGAACGTCTGCGGCTCCGCGAGCAGCTGCAGGGTGCCGATGATCGACAGCACTGCGGTGAGGACGAGCGCGGGCCGGACGAGCGGGATCTTGATCGACCAGGCGATGCGGGCCTGCCCGGCGCCGTCGATGCGTGCCGCCTCGTAGATCTCCTGCGGGATCGCGAGCAGCGTCGAGTAGATGATCAGCATGTTGTAGCCGACGAACACCCAGGTGACGACGTTCGCGATCGCCCAGAGGACGAAGTCGGCCGACAGCAGGTTGACCTGGCTCGTGAGCGCCTCGAACGGCGACAGGTTCGGCGAGTACAGGAAGCCCCACATGATCGCCGCGATGACGCCGGGCACGGCGTACGGGGCGAAGAAGGCGAGCCGGAAGAACTTCTTGCCGCGGATGAGCGGCGAGTCGAGCAGCAGCGCGAACAGCAGCGCCAGTGCGAGCATCACGGGCACCTGCACGATGCCGAAGAGCAGGACGCGCCCGACCGAGGTCCAGAACGCCTCGTTCTGGAAGACCAGCGCGTACTGCTGGAAGCCGCCGAACACCTCGGTCGCGGCGCCGTACGTGCCCTCGCGCTCGACGACGAGCATCGACTGCCACACCGCGACCCCGATCGGGATGAGGTAGAACGCCGTGAACATGACGGCGAACGGGGCGACGAAGGCGACGATCGCCCAGGGGTGCTGCACGCGACGGCGGCGCGTCGGGCGCCGCCGGCCCGTCTCCTCCTGCGCGGCGAGCCGCGAGGCGGTCGGCGTGGTCGCGGATGCACTCATGCCGCGGCCTCCTCTCTGATCACCCGGACCGCGCCCGCGGGCACCGCGAGGCGCCCGTCGACGTCGGTTCCGGTCACGAGTTCGGTGCCGCGCGCGTCGACGTCGACGTCGACGTCAGCGGAACCGTGGTTCACGACGAAGCGCCAGATGCGCTCGCCGTCGGTGCGGCGCGTGATCTCGACATCGGCCGAGGCTCCGGGGTCGGGGGCGAGCCCGGCGCGCTCGACCGCGAGCCCGACGAGGCGCCGCAGGTCGTCGCGCTCCAGGAGCGTGCCGAGGTACCACGCGTCGCCGGCCCCGTCGGCGCCGTCGCGGCGCGTGATGGCGGGGCGCCCGGCGGCGGGGCCGTCGGCGAAGCGGTCGAGCACCGCGGCATCCGTCGCCTCGAGGCGCTCGGCCCAGAGCGACGCGGCCGCGCCGGACTCGAGCGCGATCGGCGTGCCCGCCAGCACGGGCGCGAACTCCTCGACGCGGATGCCGAGCAGGTCGCGCCAGGCGCCGGGGTACCCGCCGGGCCGCACCCGGTCGTGCTCGTCGACGATGCCGCTGTAGAAGGTGACCAGGGCATGGGCACCGGATGCCACGGCCGCGTCGAGCGCGGCGGCATCCTCATCGGACACCAGGTAGAGGCCGGGCACCACGACGAGGCGGTACCCCGAGAGGTCGGCGCCGGGACGCACCACGTCGACGCTCACGCCGAGGTCGTGCAGGGCGCCGTACATCGCGTGGACCTGGTCGAGGTACTCGATCTCGTGCGTGGGGCGGTTCTCGGCGTCGGAGGCCCACCACGACTCCCACGAGAAGAGCAGCGCCACGTCGGCCTGGACCCGCGAGCCGGCGACCTCGTCGAGCGCGCCGACGATGCGGCCGAGCTCGAGGACCTCGCGCCACAGCTCGGAGTCGGTGCCGGCGTGCGGCACGAGCGCCGAATGGAACTTCTCGGAGCCCTGCAGCGAGGCGCGCCACTGGAAGAAGCAGACCGCGTCGGCGCCGCGCGCGACGTGCGCGAGGGAGTTGCGCAGCAGCTGGCCGGGCTCCTTGGCGAGGTTCACGGGCTGCCAGTTGACCGAGCCCGTCGAGTGCTCCATGAGCAGCCACGGCTCGCCGCCCGCGAGGCCGCGGGTGAGGTCGGCCGCGAAGGCGAGCTCGGTGCGCGGCTCGGCCAGGCGGTGGTCGAGGTAGTGGTCGTTGGCGATCACGTCCATGTCGGGCGCCCACGACCAGTAGTCGAGGTTGCGGATGTGGGCGGTCACCATGAAGTTCGTGGTCACCGGGACGTCGCTGTGGCGGCGGATGACCTCGGTCTCGGCTCGGTAGTAGTCGAGCAGCTGATCGGACGAGAAGCGGTGGAAGTCGAGCACCTGGCCCGGGTTGCGGCTCGAGAGCGTGAGCTTCGGGGTGAGGATCTCGTCCCAGTCGGTGTAGCGCTGGCTCCAGAAGCTCGTGCCCCAGGCGCGGTTGAGCTCGTGGATGGTGCCGTGACGGGCGCGCAGCCAGCGGCGGAAGGCGCGCGTGCTCGCGTCGCAGTGGCAGAGGGCGTTGTGGCAGCCGAGCTCGTTCGAGACGTGCCACAGCGCGACGGCGGGGTGCCGGCCGTAGCGGGCGGCGACGGCCTCGACGAGCTCGAGCGCGGCACGACGGAACGTCGGCGAGCTCGGGCACCAGGCCTGGCGCCCGCCGGGGAAGCGGGTGGTGCCGTCGGCGACGACCGGCAGGATCTCGGGGTGGCGGGCGGTGAGCCACGGCGGCGGCGACGAGGTGCCGGTGCCGAGGTTGACGCGGATGCCCGCATCGTGGAGGAGCCCGATCACCTCGTCGAGCGCGTCGAAGTCGAAGGACCCGTCGGGCCGCTGCAGCGCGGCCCAACCGAAGATGTTGATGGCGACGAGGTCGACGCCGACCTCGCGCATGAGGGCGACGTCCTCGCGCCAGACGGCGGGCTCCCACTGCTCCGGGTTGTAGTCGCAGCCGAAGGCGATGCCCTGGTGCTGGAATCGGGGGCGGGGAGCATCGGGCGCAGGACGGGCCTGCGGCGGCCGAGTCGGCGCCAGCGTCGTCGCGTGGGGGTCCACGGTGCTCCCGGTGATCGTCGTTGATTCTGTGAACGTGCACAGTCTCGCGTGGGCGAAGCGCCGCTGCGATTTCTGTGAACGTACACAGAATGGCACTGCGCGCCATCCGTGTCAACACCCCCGCGGGACTACAGTGAGTCGCATGACGACGAGGCCGGCCCGCCCCAAGCGCGCCACGGTGCACGACGTCGCCGTGGAGGCCGGCGTCTCGCGGGGCACCGTGAGCCGCTTCGTCAACGGCGAGCGGTACGTCTCCGCAGCCGCTCGCGAGGCGATCGAGGCCGCCATCGAGAAGGTCGGGTACGTGCCCAACACGGCCGCCCGCAACCTCGTGATGCAGCGGACGCAGGCGGTCGGATTCATCGTCCACGAGCCGCACTCCCTGTTCGTCGAGGACCCGAACATCGGCGAGATCCTCCTCGGCGCGAACGCCCGGCTCTCCGAGGCCGACCACCAGATGGCGGTCCTGATCGTCGACACCGAGCGCGACACCGACCGGGTCGCCAGGTACCTGTCCGGCGGCCTCGTCGACGGCGTCATCATCGTCTCGGCCCGGGCCGACGACCCGATCACGCGCGTCGTCGAACGGCTCCAGATGCCGGCCGCCTACGTCGGCCATCCCCCGGGCGCCGCGAGCACGGCCTCCTTCGTCGTCATCGACAACCGGGGCGCCGCTCGCGCCATCACCGAGCGCCTCGCCTCGACCGGGCGACGGCGCATCGGCATGGTCGCCGCCGCGCTCGACCGCGACTCGGGGGCCGACCGGCTGGCCGGCTTCGCCGAGGCGCTCGGCGACCGCTTCGACGAGTCGCTCGTCGAACCGGTCCCGCTCTACGCGTACTCGGCCGGTCGCGACGGCATGCGCCGCCTGCTCGAGCGCGCACCCGACCTCGACGGCGTGTTCGCGGCATCCGACGCCGTGGCCGCCGGCGCGATCGAGGCGCTCAAGGAGGCCGGCCGCCGGGTGCCCGACGACGTCGGCGTCGTCGGGTTCGACGACAGCGCGTGGGCACGGCGCACGACGCCGCCCCTCTCGACCGTGCGGCAGCCCGCGTCGGGGCTCGGGGCCGGCGCGGCGGAGCTCGTGCTCGCCCGCCTCCGCGGCGAGGACCCGCCGGCCGAGCGCCGGCTCGACTGCGAGATCGTCTGGCGCGACTCGGCCTGACAGCGGCCGCCGCCCCGCCGCCGCCGTCGCCGACATCGACGACGACGACGACGACGATCGCATCGACGGGAGGTTTCTGCGCCTGAGGAAATGTCCGAAGCTCACTCGGACGCAGAAACCTCCCGTCGAGCGCACGGGGGTGCGCGTCACGCGCGCGGCGCACGGGGGTGCGCGTCAGGCGCGCGGCGCACGGGAGCGCGCGTCAGCCGCGCAGCGCCTCGGCGATCGGGGTGTCGCCGTTGTTGAACCGGATGGTGCGGCGGATCGTCGCGGGCTCGGCGAGGGCCGCGACCACCACCGCGGCGACGTCCGCTCGGTCGACCTGGCTGCTCTCCTCGCCGGTCGCGTCGATGAGGCCGGTGCCCGGGCCGTCGGCGAGCGTCGACGGGCCGAGGATCGTGTAGTCGAGCGCCGTGCCGCGCAGGTGCTCGTCGGCCTCGGCCTTCGCGTCGGCGTAGTGCCGGAACGCGCTGTCGGCCGGCACCCGGTGATCGGTGCGCGACCCGAAGTACGACACCATCACGTAGCGGCGGACCCCGGCGCGCTCGGCGGCGTCCATCGACCGCACGGCCGCGTCGTGGTCGACGGCCCGCGTGCGCTCCGGGTCGCCGCCGCCGGCGCCGGCCGACCACACGACGGCGTCGTGCCCGGCGACGAGGCTCGCGAGCCCGTCGACGTCGAGCGTCTCGACATCCGCCACCACCGGGTTCGCCCCCGCCGCCTCGACGTCCGCGGCGTGCTCGGAGTTGCGGATCACCGCATCGACCTCGTCGCCGCGCTGCGCCAGCAGCCGCTCGACCTGCAGCGCCACCCGTCCGTGCCCCCCGATGACCAGCACCTTCGACATCCGTCGCCCCCTCCGTCGGTTGCTCCGAGCGTACCCACGGATGCCGCCGCGGCAACCCCCGCGGCCGATCCTGCATCGGGGGCTGGTCACCGGCCGACCCGCCCGGGCAGAATGGTCGCATCGGACATGGAGGTGCGGATGACCATCGAGACGGTGCTCTGGCTCGCGATCGCGGGCGTCGTGGCGGTGGGCGGCATCCTCGGCGGTGCCGCGCTGTGGTCGTTCATCAAGCCCTCGAAGTGAGCCCGGTGCGCCCGTGCCGGTGACGAGCGCGGGTGTGCTGCTGTTCCGCCGCGCCCCCGCGTTGCAGGTCTTCGTGGCGCACATGGGCGGGCCGTTCTGGGCGCGCCGACACGAACGCGCCTGGTCGATGCCGAAGGGCCTGCTCGAGCCGGGCGAGGAGCCCCTCGCCGCGGCGCTGCGCGAGTTCGCCGAGGAGATCGGGGTGGCTGCGCCATCCGTCGACTACGTCGACCTCGGCACCGTGCGCGCGTCGTCGAGCAAGGTGCTGCACGTGTTCGCGGGCGAGGCCCCCGACTTCGAGGTCGGCGAGCTGCGGCCCGGCACGTTCGAGATGGAGTGGCCGCCCCGGTCGGGCCGGATCGCGGAGTTCCCCGAGGTCGACGACGCCCGGTGGGCGGATGCCCCGGAAGCCCGCACCCTGCTCGTCGCCGGGCAGGTCGAGGCGATCGACCGCCTCTCAGCGCGGCTCGCCGGCGGCGTCTGACCCGGCCGCCCGCGGTTCGTCCCATCCGGTCTGCGGCGTCCGGCAGGTCTCGCGGAAGACGACCTGCGACGGGAGCTTGCGCTCGTGGCTGACCCAGTCGATCGCGGGGCGCCGCTGGTCGACGGGCACGTACCCGAGCCGGTACACGGCCATGAGCTCGAGCTCGTCGGGAACCTCGAGCAGCCGCACGATCTCCTCCCAGCGACCCGGCACCTCCATCGGGAACGAGATGAACTGGATGCCCATGCCGAGTTCGACGGTGGTCAGCCACACGTTCTCCATCGCCGCGCCCATGCTGAACACCGAGTAGAACGACGAGAGCTGTCCCGGCCGGTACTCCGATCGGTCGAGCATCACGCCCATGAGCAGCGGCGAGCCGGCCACGAGCTTGCGGTTCTCCTCGCCGAGGGTCTTCGGCACGCCGAACGTGTTCATGAGCTTCTGCCCGCGCTTGGTGAACACCTGCGAGGTGAAGGGGCGCAGCGCCGCGGGCAGCTTGTCGAAGAGCATGCCCGAGCGCTTCTCCTCCATCTCGGCCTGGCTGAAGCGGAAGTAGGGCTTGTAGCGCTCGAAGAAGGTGCCGTTGGACATCGCCTCGGTCATGCTCTCGCCCGAGATGCGGGCGATCGCCTCGATCGTCGAGCGGTCCTCGATGAGCACGAACCGCCACGGCTGGCTGTTCAGCTGGCTCGGCGCGCGCCCGGCCGCCTCGATGAGCGTGCGCTGGTGCTCCTCCGAGACCGGGTCGGGCAGGAACGGGCCGTTCGTGGTCTTCCGTCGCCGGATGGCGTCGAGCAGTTCCATGCGGTTACCTCCTGGACCGGATCGCGGCGGCGACGATGAACGGCGCCGCCGTCAGGGCGATGATCGGGTGCCGCCGGGTGTGCGTTCCCGCGTACGGGATGACGGCCAGTGGAACGAACGCGGGGGCGAGCGTGGCGGCCGCCGCGCCCGCGGCGTCGCGGCGCCGACCCCACCAGGCGCTGGAGAACGCGGCGGCGGTCAGCGCGAACGTGGCGATGTAGAGGGCGTGGTGCACCCAGCGGAAGTCGCGCGTGTCGACGAGCCGCAGGGCGACCGAGGCGCCGAGGGCGCCGTTCGCCGCGTAGCTCGCGGCGGCCGCCGTGAACAGGGCCGGCGCGACGTCCCGCCCGTCGCCGCCGCTCGGGCGACGCCCGTCGCGGCTCACGCGACCGTCGCCCCGCCCGCCGAGTCGGCCTTCAATTCCTTCACCCGGCGGCGCCGGATCCGAAGGGGCCTGCGCTCGTCGATCGAGGGGTCGTCGGCGTCCCAGACCTTGATGATCGCCCAGCCCACGGCTGCGAGCGGCACGGCGAGCACCGCGCCGGCGATGCCGCCGAGGATGGTGCCGGCGGTCAGGGCGATGAGCACGACGAGCGGGTGCAGCTTCAGCGACTGCGCCATCACCACGGGCTGCAGGAGGTCGCCCTCGAGCTGGTTCACGAGGATCACGATCGCGACGACGATGAGCGCCACGACGGGGCCGTTGGCCACGAGCGCGACGAGGGCCGCGAGGATGCCGGCGACCGTCGCGCCGACGAGCGGGATGAAGGCGGTGAGGAACACGATGACGGCGAGGGGAAGCGCGAGCGGCACCTGGAGGATCGCGAGGCCGATGCCGATGGCGACCGCGTCGACGAAGGCGACGATCGCGGTGCCGCGGACGTACCCGCCGAGGACCTTCACGCTGGTGGTGCCGACCCGTCGGCCGCGCTCGAGCCGCTCGCCGCGGAAGGGGCGCAGGAAGAACGCCCAGATGCGGTCGCCGTCCTTCAGGAAGAAGAACAGCACGACGATCATGAGCACGAGGCCGGTGAGGAACTCGGTCGCGCGCGACACCCCGGTCAGCGCGGTCTGGCCGAACTCGGCGCTCGTGACGAAGTCGACGATGGCGTTCCGGGCGTCGTCGATCTGCTGCTGGTCGATGGGGATCGGCAGCTCCTGCACCCAGCTGAGGAGGTCGTCGAAGCCCTCGGTCGCCGACTCGACGAGGCTCGCCCACTGCCCGCGGACGGCGAACACGATGAGCGTGACGACCCCGCCCAGTACGAGGATGCCGCCGAGGAGCGTCGTCCACGCGGCGAGCATGGGCGACCAGCCCTTGCTCCGCAACCAGGCGACCAGGGGCGCGGCGGCCGCCGCGAGGATCAGCGCGATGAGCACGGGGATGACGAGCAGGCGCACCTGCAGCAGCGCCCAGACGGCGACCGCGCCGAGCGCCGCCACCAGCAGGATCTGCACGCTGCGGATCGCCCAGCGCCCGAGCCGGTCGTTCCAGATCGGGCCGCCGGCACCGCGCCGCACGTCGTCGGCGGCGTTCTCGTCGGTCTCCGGGCCGGCCGACCGACCCCGTCCTGTGCCGAAGATCATGGATCGACCCTAGGACGGCGCGGCGGCGTCGCGCAGCCCCCCGCGCCGCACGACGCTTCTGCGATACAGTCCGGGCGGGCGTCCGCACCTTCTCTGCGGGCGCCCGTCCTCGTCTCCGCCGGCGCGCCTAGGCCGAGCCGCTCCACGGCGCCGGGACCAGCACCCACACGATCTCCGCGGGTGCGTCGTCGTCGGCGGCCCAGGTGTGCGGCTCCCGCCCGGGGAAGGTGAGCGCATCGCCGGCCTCGAGGCGCACGGTCCGGTCGGCGAACCGCACCTCGACCGCGCCGGAGACGACGTGCATGATCTCGACGTCGCAGTTCACGGTGTAGAGCTCGCGGCCGCCGTGCGCGCCGGGGGCGAGCGAGGACCGGAGCAGCTGGACGCGCTCCTCGCCCCTCGGCGACATGAGGTGCTCCTCGACGTGGACGCCGCCGAGGTTGATGCGCGGCGCGTCGGCCCGGGTGATCCGCTGGATCTCGGGTTCGGCGAAGAGTGCGCCGACCGGCAGCGAGAGCACCTGGCAGAGCTGCACCAGGGTGGCGACGCTCGGCGAGGTCTCGTCCCGCTCGAGGCGGCTGAGGAAGCCCTTGCTGAGTCCGCTCGCCTCGGCGACGTGGGCGAGGGTCAGGCCCTGCGCCATCCGGGTGCTGCGGAGCTTGGCGCCGATTGGCGGTCCGCCGGTGGCGGAGGGGTGGATGGGTCGCACGACGGGCTCCTCTCGTGCCGGCTCGCGACGCGGCATCCCCCCGAAGGCCCTTGACGGGCTCGAGCGCGGCAGCGTACGGTGTGACCAAGTTTCGTCAACAGTATCGGAAGTTTCGTAATATGCAACCCTCCTCGGAATCGTCGCCGGTCGGCCCAGTCGACGCGAGCGTCGTGCCCCGCTTCGCGGGCATCGCCACGTTCGCGCGGCTCCCTCGGCTCGACGAGGTGGGGCGGGCGGATGTCGCGATCGTGGGCGTCCCGTTCGACTCGGGGGTCAGCTACCGGCCCGGGGCGCGGTTCGGTCCGGCCCACGTGCGCGAGGCCTCCCGCCTGCTCCGGCCGTACAACCCGGCGCAGGACGTCTTCCCGTTCGGCGCGCAGCAGGTCGCCGACGCGGGAGACATCGCGGTGAACCCGTTCGACATCGCCGAGGCCGTGCGCCAGGTCGAGGCCGGGGCGCGGGAGCTCCGGACGAGCGCCACGAGGCTGCTCGCGATCGGCGGCGACCACACCATCGCGCTGCCGCTCCTCCGCGCGGTCCACGCGCAGCACGGGCCCGTCGCCGTCCTCCACTTCGACGCGCACCTCGACACCTGGGACACCTACTTCGGCGCGCCCACGACGCACGGCACGCCGTTCCGCCGGGCGAGCGAGGAGGGGCTGATCGACCTCACCGCGAGCATGCACGTCGGCATCCGGGGCCCGCTCTACGCCAAGGGCGACCTCGAGGACGACGAGCGGCTCGGCTTCTCGATCGTCACTAGCGAGTACCTCGAGGAGCACGGGCTCGCGAGCGCGATCGAGCGCATGCGCGCCCGCATCGGCGACGCGCCGCTGTACATCTCGATCGACATCGACGTGCTCGACCCCGCCCACGCTCCCGGCACCGGCACCCCCGAAGCCGGCGGCCTCACCAGCCGCGAGCTGCTGCGCATGCTGCGCGCCCTCGCCGACCGCGACATCGTCGGCGCCGACATCGTCGAGGTGGCCCCCGCCTACGACCACGCGCAGCTCACCGGCGTGGCCGCGAGCCACGTCGCGTACGAACTGCTGAGCGCCATGGCGCCCCGCGACTGACCCGACCCCGAACACGAACACGACCGGCGAAGGAGCCACGTGATGACCGAACCCCGTACCCCGTCCGTCGAGGAGGTCGAGGCCGCGGCATCCGCCATCGTCGACGCCTTCGCCGCGACCGACGGCGCGCGCTACTTCTCGACCTTCGCGCCCGACGCGTCGTTCGTCTTCCACTCCGAGCCCGCCAGGCTCGACGACCGGGCGGCGTACGAGCGGCTCTGGGCCGAGTGGGTCGAGGGCGGATGGCGCGTCGCCTCGTGCGAGTCCACCGACCGGCTCGTGCAGCCGTTCCCCGGCGGCGCCGTGTTCACCCACTCGGTCGCCACGGCCGTCGAGACCCCCGACGGCCCGGACGCGTACCGGGAGCGCGAGACCATCGTCTTCCGCACCGATCCCGTCCGCGGCCTCGTCGCCGTGCACGAGCACCTCTCCCCCGCGCCGTCCGCACCCGACGCGGCCTGACCCCCACCCCGATCCCCGAGGAGTCCACAGCAATGTCGCTCTACACCCGCCTCGAACAGCGCCTCGAGCGCAACTCCGACGACGCCGGCCCGGTCCGCGGCGAGCTCTCGCTCGTCCGCATCGGCCTGATCTGGCTCGCGGCGAACCTCGTCGTCACCACGCTGCTCACCGGCACCCTGTTCGTGCCCGGGATCGACTACGGCTTGGCGATCCGGCTCATCATCGTCGGCACCCTCGTCGGCGCGGTGGTGCTCGTCACGGTCGGCAACATCGGCACCCGGACGGGCCTGCCCACGATGGCCCTGACCCGCGGCCCGTTCGGCACCCGCGGCAGCCTCCTGCCCGTGGCGGCCAACGTCGTGATCCTGATGGGCTGGAGCTGGGTGCAGGCGATGCTCGCCGGCATCGCGCTCGACTTCATCGTGGCCTCGGTGACCGGCGTCTCGATGCCGGTCGTGTGGGCCGTCGTCTGCCAGACGATCGTGGTGATCCTCGCGATCCTCGGCCACGAGGGCATCGCGCGCATCGAGCCGTGGCTCGCCGCGGTCATGCTCGCGATCATGGCGTACATCTTCATCGCGGCCTTCACGACGTTCACGCCGGCCGAGTTCCAGTCGATCCCGGTCGACGAGTCCATCGGGTACACGCCGATCCTCGTGCTCGACGTCGTGATCGCCACCGCGATCTCGTGGAACGTGCTGTCGGCGGACTTCAACCGCTTCGCGAAGACGAGCAAGGCCGGCATCATCGGCTCGGGCGTCGGCTACAGCCTCTCGACGATCATCGCCATGTCGCTCGGCGCGACCGCGATCTCGTACGTGATCCTCTCCGGCGGCGAGGCGATCCCCTTCGACCCGGTGACCATCGTCGAGCCGTTCGGCTGGCCGCTGGCGATCGTGATCTTCACCTCGGTGATGGCGACGAACACGATGGTCGTCTACGGGATGGTCACGTCGGTCGTGAACGCCATCCCCGGGTCGCGCGTGAAGTTCCTGCCGACCGCGCTGATCCTCGGTCTCATCTCGATCATCGGCGCGACGTTCTTCGGGCTCCTCGAGCAGTTCACCACGTTCCTCGTGACGATCGGGGCCCTGTTCGCGCCGGTGTTCGCGATCATGATCGCCGACTACTACATCGTCAAGCGCGGCGCCTACACGCCCGACATCCTGAACGCGAAGGGCGGGCGCTACTGGTACCTCGCGGGCGTCAACTGGTTCGCCGTCGCGGCCTGGGCGATCGGCGCGGTCGCCGTCTACCTCATGACGTACGAGTGGCCGACGCCCATCGGCGCGACGATCCCCGGGTTCGCGCTCACCTTCGTGCTCTACCTGGTGCTGTCGCTGCGCGAGCGGTCGGCGCACCCGGCCGAGCCGAGCCGGCACCTGAGCCGCACCGGCGCGGGCGCCTCGGACGCGTGACGACCAGCGCGATGCGCGACCTCAGCCACCCCATCGCGGACGGCATGATGGTGTACCCCGGCGACCCCGGGGTGCACCTCGCGCCGGCCCTCGAGCTCGAGCGCGACGGCGCGGCCGTGACGGCGCTCGAGCTCGGCTCGCACACGGGCACCCACGTCGACGCGCCGTCGCACACCGTCGCCGGCGGGCGCACCATGGCCGAGGTCTCGCTCGACGAGCTCGTCGGCGACGCGCTCGTGCTGCACCTCGACGGGCTCGCCGACGGCGAGACGTACGGCCTCGACCGGATCGGCGACCTGCCCGACCGGGTGCCGCCGATCGTCGTCGTCGACACCGGTTGGTGGGGTCACTTCGGAACGGACCGCGCGCTGCGGCATCCGTCGATGTCGGCGGATGCCGCCCGCGAGCTCGTGGCGCGGGGCATGCGCGTGCTCGCGGTCGACACCCTGAGCCCCGACCCGACGGATGCCGCGGGCACGACTGCGTTCCCCGTGCACGAGGTCGTGCTCGGCGGCGACGGGCTCATCGTCGAGAACGTCGCGAACCTCGGCGGGTTGCCGTCGCGGGTGCGGGTCGGGTTCTTCCCGCTGCGCCTGGCGGACGACGGCGCGCCCGTGCGGGCGGTCGCGTTCGACGGCTGAGGGCCGGTCGCCCCGGCGTGCGGGGCACGAGGGGGTGCGGCGGTCGGCGGCCCCCGGCAGACTTGGGCCATGGACCCGGTGCAGGCGCTCGAGGAGATCGCGACCCTGCTCGAGGTGCAGCTCGCCTCGCCGTTCAAGGCGAGGGCGTTCCGGCGCGCGGCCGGCGCGATCGGCCCGCTGTCGGCGGAGGAGCTCCGGGCCCGCGCGGCGGACGGCCGGTTGAAGCGCACGCCCGGCATCGGCGACTCGAGCTTCGGGGTCATCGTCGAGGCCCTCGAGGGGCGGGTGCCGGGCTACCTCGCCGACCTCCGCGAGAGGGCCGGAGCGGGGTCGGCGTCGGGCCTGCGGGCGCGGCTCCGCGGCGACCTGCACGCCCACTCCGACTGGTCGGACGGCACGACGAGCATCGCCGCGATGGCCCGCGCCGCGGCATCCGCGGGCCTGGAGTACTTCGCGCTCACCGACCACTCGCCGAGCCTGCGCGTGGCCAACGGGCTGTCGCCCGAGCGGCTCGAGTCGCAGCTCGAGATCGTCGGGGCGCTGAACGCCGGGCTCGGCGAAGCCGGACGCGGGGAGGACGGCGAGCCGGACGCGCGCTCGCGCGGCGACCTCGGCGTGCGGATCCTCACGGGCATCGAGGTCGACATCCTCGAAGACGGCACGCTCGACCAGCGACCCGACCTGCTCGCCCGCCTCGACGTGGTCGTGGCGAGCGTGCACTCGAAGCTGCGCTCGCCCCGCGACGAGATGACGAAGCGGATGCTGCGCGCCATCCGCGACCCGCACGCGAACGTGCTCGGCCACTGCACCGGCCGGCTCGTCGCTGGTTCGCGGGGCACGCGCCCGCAGTCGGAGTTCGACGCCGAGGCGGTCTTCGCCGCATGCGCCGAGCACGACGTCGCCGTCGAGATCAACTCGCGCCCGGAACGGGAGGATCCGCCCGACGACCTCATCGCGATCGCCCTGGCCGCCGGATGCCGCTTCGCGATCGACAGCGACGGCCACGCCCCCGGCCACTTCGGGTTCCTCGCGCTCGGCGCCGCGCGCGCGGAGGCGGCGGGCATCCCGCCCGACCGGATCGTCACGACGTGGCCCGCGGATCGCCTCGTCGAGTGGGCGGCGGCGAAGCGGCGCTGATCGAGGCGGCCGGTCAGGCGGCGGAGCGCTCGACGAGCCAGTCGAGCACGTCGCCGGCCGCCTGCAGCACCGCGACGTGTCCCTCGTCGAGCCGCATCCAGAGCCGCGCCTGCGGCAGCGCGGCGAGGAGGCGGACGGCGTGCGACCGCGGGATGACGCGGTCCTGCTCGCCGTGCACGAGCAGGGTCGGGACGCGCACGTCGCCGAGGTCGAGCCCCCAGGGGCGCGTGAACGCCACGTCGTCGTCGATAAGCCCGCCCGGTCCGTTCGCCTCCGCGCGCTGCGCGTCGCGGCCGAGCGCGCCCCACTCGCCGCCGAGGGCCGCCCAGTCCGCGTCGATGAACTGCCCGGGATCGAACTCGTCGGTCGCGGCGAAGCGCTCGCGCGCAGATCGGGATTCCGCCGCAGCGCGCAGCGCACCGGGTGCGTGCATCCCCGCGAACCAGTCGTCGCCGGGCGCGATGGGCGCGAGCCCGGCGATCGAGGCCGCCGCCGTCACGCGTTCGCCGAGCAGGGCCGCGCAGGCGAGGGCGTGCGGACCGCCGCCGGAGTATCCGAGCACCGCGAACCGCTCGATCCCGAGCGCGTCGGCGATCGCGGCGACGTCGCCGGCAGCGGATGCCACGTCACGACCGGGATGCGGCGTCGAGCCGCCGTAGCCGGGTCGGGCGTAGGCGACCAGTCGGATGCCGCGCCCGGCCGCCGCGACGCGGAGCGGCTCGATCGGCTCGCCCGTGTGGGGCGAGCCGGCGTGCCACACCACGGTGGGCGCCTGCGGGTCGGAGACGCCCGCCACGACGGCGCGGACGACGCGCCCGTCGGGGAGGCCGACGTCGAGGTCGTGGACCGCCACTGCCTCCTCCGACGACGCGCTCAGCGCTCGATCTCGGAGCGCCCGCCCACCCGGGAGAGCCAGGAGCGCAGCAGGAAGAACACCGCCACGGCGACGACCGCGACGATGACGAGCTTGACGACGAACCAGAGCACGCTGAAGACGAAGTCGACGAGGATCCAGGCGATCACGACGGAGGCGATGACGCCGATGACGATCCAGAGGGTGCGGGTCACCGTCCGAGCCTACCGACGACGACCGAGCGCGTCAGCCCTGCACCCGGCCGGACTTCGCGGCGATGCGCTTCAGCCGCGGCGGCGTCGCGAGCAGCCATGCGGCGACCATCGCGACGACCGACACGGCGAAGACGGCGAGCCCGAGCCAGTCGTCGGCGTCGCGCGCCGTGTACATCTGGTTCAGCTTGCGCAGGGCGCCGGTGGTGAGGACGAGCACCACGTGGACGAACGTGAAGGCGAGGAAGAAGAGCATGACCGGGTAGTGCACGGCGCGCGCCATCCGCTCGCCCGACGGCGCCGCGAGGCGCCCCTCGACGGGCCAGACCGACGACAGCCGGAGCCCCGTGAGGATGGCGAGCGGCGACGCGACGAACACCACCGTGAAGTACGCCAGCTGCTGCAGCGCGCTGTAGACGACCCACGAGTCCTCGGTGGGCCAGTCGAGCGAGGCGTACTGCAGCGCCGCGGAGATCGCGTTCGGCACGACCGCCCAGTCGGTCGGCACGATCCGCAGCCACTGGCCGGTCGCGAACAGCAGCACGACGTAGGCGACCCCGGTGAGCACCCAGAGCGCGTCGAGCCACAGGTGGAACCACAGCCAGATCCCGAGCCGCCGCGGCGAGCGCTGCGTGCGGGGCCACCGGGTGTTGTCGCGGGTCCAGAAGCCCGGCGGCCGGCGCTTCGACCGCAGCTCCAGCCCGGTCTTGACGAGGAGCACGAGGAAGAACGCGTTGAGGAAGTGCTGCCAGCCGAGCCAGGCCGGGATGCCGACCGGCGTGCCCTCGGGCGGCGGCACCACGCCGGGGTACTCGGCGACGAACGCCTCGACCTCGGGCAGCCCGCGGAGCAGCCGTGCCGCGACGACGGCCGCGGCGAGCGCGACGAGGGCGATCGCCGCGCCGACGAGCACGAGCCGGCGCCGAGCGCGCCACCATTCGGCGACGCGGGAGGGGTTGGTCGTGGTCACGAGCAACGACCATATCGCCGTCGGCTGGGATGGCGCGCACACCACGGCCGCGCCGCGGGTCCCGACCGCGCGACGCGACCTATGCTGGGCCGATGCTGAGGGATGTCGCCGCGGGAGCGCGCACGCTGCTGCGCGGCTTCGGGTTCTGGCGGGTCGATCCGGGCGTGATGCTGCTCGGGCTCGTGCCGGCCGCCATCGTGTTCGCCGGACTGGTGTGGGGACTCGTCGCGCTGGGGGTCGGGCTCCCCGGCCTCGTCGACTGGGCGACGCCCTTCGCCGACGGCTGGGACTCGTTCCTGCAGGGCGCGTTCCGGGCGCTCGTGGCCGTCGTCGTGTTCGCCGGGGCGGCGGTGCTCGCGTTCGTGACCTTCACCGCGCTCACGCTCATCGTGGGCGACCCGTTCTACGAGCGGATCTGGAAGGCCGTGGAGGGCCACCTCGGCGGCGACGCCCCCGGCGAGGGCCCGAGCTTCTGGAGCGGCGTGCGCGGCGGGCTCGTCCTGCTGCTGCAGGGTGCGCTGTCCGCGCTGGCGGTCGCGGCCGTGGGCTTCGTCCCGGTGGTCGGTTCCGTGCTCGCGGCCGTGCTCGGCGCGGTGCTGACCGGGAGGATCCTCGCCCGCGAGCTGTCGGCGCGCGCGCTCGACGCCCGCGGACTCACCGGGGCCGAGCGTCGCGCGCTCTACCGCCGGCACCGCTGGCGCCTGCTCGGCTTCGGCGTCGCGACGCAGCTGTGCTTCCTCATCCCGCTCGGCGCGATCGCCACCATGCCCGCCGCGGTGGCCGGGGCGACGATGCTCGCCCGGTCGATGCTCGCCGACGACTGAGCCCGACCGCGCAGGGGAGTCGGTTCCGGGAATTCCCGGCGCGGGTGCATCCGATCGGGCCGCTCGGCCGGAAGTAGGTGGTGAAGGCGGTTCCCGGTCCCTTCGGGGGATCGGACCGGGAACCCCGCCGACCCCGCGCTCGGGTCTCGGGGGTGACCCGAGCGCGAACAGCCGCGGATGCCGCGGGTCGAGACGAGCGGCCCGCGGCATCCGCTCGTTCAGGCCGGGCCGACCAGCTCATCGACCCAGGCCGGCACGAGTTCTCCCGCCGGGCCCAGCCGCCGCTCGGCGAAGAACTCGGAGACCTCGCTCTCGGCCAGGTTCAGCTCGAGCGTCGCCGCGCCGAACGCCCCGGCGGTGAGCACGAACGCGGCCGCCGGGTGCACGGCCCCCGAGGTGCCGATCGCCACGAACCGCTCGCATCCGACGAGCGCCGCGTCGATCTCGTCGAGGCCGTAGGGCATCTCGCCGAACCAGACCACGTCGGGGCGCAGCATCCGCTCGCCGCACGCCGGGCACGGCGGCCCGTCGACGAGGTCGCCATCCGCCGCGGACCGCTGGTCGCAGGCCAGGCACCGCGCGGGCCCGAGTTCGCCGTGCATGTGGAGCACTCGGGTCGAGCCCGCGCGCTCGTGCAGGTCGTCGATGTTCTGCGTCACGACGAGCAGGTCGTCGCCGAGCACGGCCTCGAGGCGCGCCAGCGCGAGGTGCGCCGGGTTGGGGGCGACGGATGCCACCGCGCGGCGACGGGCGTCGTAGAAGCGCTGCACCGTGACGGGGTCGCGCTCGAACGCCTCCGGCGTCGCGACGTCCTCGACGCGGTGGCCCTCCCAGAGCCCGCCCGCGTCGCGGAAGGTGGGGACGCCGGACTCCGCCGAGACGCCGGCCCCGGTCAGCACGACGATGCGCGGCGTCGCGATCACGCGCCCGGCTCCGCGCCGTCGGTCGCGTGGCCGGCGAACATGAGCACGCGCGTCGGGCCGAACGGGAAGGACGGCACCCGCACGAGCCGTGCCTCGTCGGCGTGGAACCCGGCCGCGGCGAGCGCGCCGCCGGTGTCGCGGTCCCAGTGGCAGTTGTGGCAGAAGCGCGCGCTGATCGGGGTGACCGCGCGCTGCACCGCGCGCTTGACCGTGTGCGGCGGTGCGGCGACGTGGTCGACGAAGACAACGAGCCCGCCGGGCTTCAGCACCCGGCGTACCTCGGCGAGCGCCGTCCGCTGGTCGTCGACCGAGCAGAGCACGTACGTGCCGACGACGGCGTCGACCGACGAGTCGGGCAGTGGGATGCGCTCGGCGACGGCGTCGAGCACGTCGGCCGGCCGGCCCCACTCGCGGGCGCGCGCCGCGAGCTCGCCGCGGCGGTCGTCGTCGGGCTCGAGGCCCACCCACTCGACGTCGGGATGGAACGCGCCGAAGTTCTCGCCCTCGCCCGCGCCGATCTCGAGCACCCGTCCGCGGACGCGCGCGATCGCCTCGCGCTCGAGGTCGTCGAGCTCGTCGTCGGAGACGAGCTCCGGCTTGCCGGCATCCACCCGGCCATGCGACCACGCGGCGGGCCGAGCGTCAAGCGGCCCCGCGCCCCGCGCCATCCGCGCCATCCCCGCCGGCTCGACGGGAGGTTTCCGCGCCAGAGTGAGCGTTCGAAGTCCACTCAGGCGCGGAAACCTCCCGCGGCAGCGGCCGTCAGGGCCCGCGGCACGATGCGCGGGCCGGGGTCAGCGGTACCAGACCGTGGTCTCCGCGGGCACGACCGCCGGGTCGTCGATCGGGCCGCTCGCGAGCGCCGCCTCGCGCCCCGCGAGCGCCGCCGGGAGGGCCGCGGACGTCGATCCGAAGTTCGTGGCGACGGTCCAGCCCCCGGGGCGCTCGAAGACGAGCAGCGACGGGTCGCCCCCGTCCACCCAGGCGAGCTCCTCCGCGGCCTGCAGCTCGTGCCGGAGGGCGAGCGCGCGCCGGTACATCGACAGGGTCGAGTGCGGGTCGGCGGCCTGCACGTCGACCGCGTACTCGCCGAACCACTCCGGCTGCGGCAGGTGCGCGGCATCCGTCGGCCCGAACCCGAAGGACGGGGCGCCGGCGACCCAGGGCAGCGGCACGCGGCATCCGTCGCGCCCGACCTCGACGCCGGCGTTGCGGACGAATGTGGGGTCCTGGCGCTCGGACGCCGGGATCTCACCGACCTCGGGCAGGCCGAGCTCCTCGCCCTGGTAGAGGTAGGCGCTGCCCGGCAGCCCGAGGAGGAACAGCGTCGCGGCCCGGGCACGGCGCAGCCCCAGCGCCCGGTCGACCTCGTCGGGCGACCCGCCGCGCAGCAGCCAGTCCCTGCCGACCTCGCCCTCGTGCCCGCGATCGGCCGGCAGTCCGTAGCGGGTCGCGTGCCGCACGACGTCGTGGTTCGAGAAGACCCACGTGTTCGATGAGCCCGTCTCGGCCGAGAAGGCCACGTTGCGGTCGACGATCTCGTGGAACTCGGAGGCCTCGAAGTCCGCGCGCAGCAGGTCGAAGTTGAACGCCTGGCCGAGGCTCGTCGGCGCCGCGTAGCGGTGGCGGCGGGTGGGCGCCACCCACGCCTCGGCGACCGCGATGCGCGGCGGGTCGTACTCGTCGAACACGGCCCGCCACTCGGCGTAGATCTCGTCGAGCTCCTCGCGGTCCCAGAGCGGGTGCGAACCGTCGGTCGCGAGCTTGGTGGCCTCGAGCTCGGCGTGCGAGCGCAGCGGGTACGTGAGGTCCTTCGCGAGCGCGTGCGCCACGTCGACGCGGAACCCGTCGACGCCGCGATCGGCCCAGAAGCGGATGGTGCGCAGGAAGTCGTCGCGCACCTCGCGGTTCGCCCAGTTCAGGTCGGGCTGCTCGGGCGCGAACAGGTGCAGGTAGAACTGCCCGTCGCCGACGGGCTCCCACGCCGATCCGCCGAAGATCGACTGCCAGTCGCTCGGCGGCTCCGTGCCATCCGGACCCTCGCCGTCACGGAAGATGTACCGCTCACGCGCCGCCGACCCGCGCGGCGACGCCAGCGCCTCGCGGAACCACTCGTGCCGGTTCGACGAGTGGTTCGGCACGATGTCGGCGATGAGGCGGATGCCGGCGGCGTGCAGCGCCACGATCATCTCGTCGAAGTCGGCGAGCGTGCCGAGCCTCGGGTCGACGTCGCGGTAGTCGTCGACGTCGTAGCCGCCGTCGGCGAGCGCCGACGGGTAGAACGGCGACAGCCAGACGGCGTCGACCCCCAGCTCGACCAGGTACGGGATGCGCGACGTGATCCCGCGGAGGTCGCCGATGCCGTCGCCGTCCGCGTCGGCGAAGCTGCGCGGGTACACCTGGTACACGGCGGCCTGGCGCCACCAATCGGGATCGGCGGCGAGGACGGTGGCGTCGTGGCGGGCGAGGAGGTCGGTCATCGGGCTCCTGTCGGAATCGCTCGGGGGGATGGCGTTCGGGTGCGCGCGCATGGCGGGTGCCGGGGTCCTGGCGGTCACCCCTTGACCGCGCCCTGCGTCACGCCCTCCATCACCCAGCGCTGGGTGAACAGGTAGACGATGATCGCCGGGGCCATGGCCATCAGGTACGACGCGAACGACACGTTGTAGTTGTTGCTGAACTGCGTCTGGAAGATCGACTGGACCACGGGCAGCGTCTGCTGGGCGGAGTCGGCGATGATCAGCGACGGCATCATGAAGTCGTTCCACGAGGCGAGGAACGCGAAGATCGCCACCGTCGCGCTCATCGGCGCGAGCAGCGGGAAGATCAGCTGCCGGAACGTCTGCCACGTCGTCGCCCCGTCGATGCGCGCGCTCTCCTCGAGCTCGAGCGGGATGGAGCGGAGGAACGCGGTGAACAGCAGGATGCTGAACGAGAGCTCGAACATGATCTTCAGGATGATGACGCCGACCGGGTTCGCGAGCCCGACCATCCCGGTGAGCTGGATCTGCGGGAGTGCCACCACCGGGAACGGCAGGAAGAGCGCCGTGAGCAGGTAGAAGAACGACCAGCGGAAGAGCCGGTGATCCCAGTTCCGCACGATCGCGTACGAGGCGAGGGCACCCAGCACGACGGTGCCGACCACCGTGCCCGCGGTGATGAACAGCGAGATCATGAAGGCCACGGGGAAGTTGGTCAGCTCCCACGCCTGCGCGAACCCGGAGAAGTCGATCGGGGCCGGGAGCGAGAACGCGTTGCCGTCGACGGCCTGCGCGGTCGACTTCAGCGACATCGAGATCGTGACGTAGAGCGGCAGGAGCACGGTCAGGGCGCAGAGGAGCAGGATGACCAGGGTCGTCCAGTTCGTCCGTTCCTGTCCGACGCGGCCGCGCCGCCGGGAGGCGCCCGTCGGGGCGGAGGCGTCGCGCGTGCGCGTGGTGGAGACGGAAGCGGGAGGCCGCTTCGCTGCTGTCTGGGTCATCAGATCGCCGCCCTTCCGCGGGAGATTCGGAGCTGGAGGATCGAGATGGCGACGGCGATGATGAAGAAGAGCGTCGCGTTGGCCATCTGGTAGGCGTAGTCGCCGCCGGTGAAGCCGGTGAAGATCGTCATCGCGATGCTGCGCGTGGCGGTGCCGGGACCGCCGTTCGTCAGGCCGACGATGACCTCGTACACGTTCAGGTAGTTCTTGAAGCCGATGATGATGTTGATCACGACGTATCCCGCGACGAGCGGGAGCGTGACCGACCAGAGTCGGCGCGCCGCGCCGGCCCCGTCGATGTCGGCCGCCTCGTACACCTCGCCGGGGATCGAGAGCAGCCCGGCGATGTAGATCAGCAGGGTGGCCGGGATGGACTGCCATGCGGTGACGATCACGATCGACACCCAGGCGAGGTCGGGGTTCGCGAGGATCGACTCCGACAGCCACGGGATGCCGGCGGCCGCGCCGAACGCCGGCAGCGAGTTCGAGAACAGGAAGTTGAAGACGTAGGCGATCACGATGCCCGAGATCACCATCGGGATCACGAACACCGCGCGCAGCGGCGTCTTCAGCTTGATGCGCGACGTGAGCCCCACCGCGAGCAGGAACGCGATGACGTTCACGAGCAGCACCGTCACGATCGCGAACCCGAAGGTGAAGCCGTAGCTGCTGAGGATCGCGGGGTCGGAGAACACCGCGACGTAGTTGGTGAAGCCGATGAACTGCCAGTCGCCGAAGCCGATGAAGTTCGTGAACGAGTAGAAGATGCCGAGCACCGCCGGGACCGTGATCGCCAGGGTGAACAGCACGAGGGTGGGGATCAGGAACCAGTAGTAGACCGGGTCGACCCGGAGCCGGCCGCGCCGGTCGTGGGCGGACCCCGCGAGGTGGTCGACGGTGCCGTGCTCGGCCTCGTCGACCAGCGCCCCGGCGGAGGCCGCGGCGGGAGTGATGGGTGTGCTCATGTCGTTCGTCCTCTCGGTTCGCCGCGTCAGCCGCGCAGGGCCAGTCGCGCCCAGTCGGCGTCGATCTTGGCGAGCGTCTCGGGGATGTCCGCGCCGGTCGCCATGGCCTGGAGGTAGTTGTCGATGGGGATGGTGAGCGGGATGGACCGCGACAGGCCCTGGTAGAAGGCCCCGTCGTCGTAGTACTCCTGCATCGGGATGATGCGCTCGTCCGTGACATCCGCCGCCTCGGTCGTCGTTCCGAAGCCGAGGAAGGCCGCGTTGTACTCGTCCATCACCTCCTGCTGCATGAGGTAGGAGACGAAGTCGCGCGCGGCCTCCTTCTGGCGGCTGGCCTCGGGGATCCACAGCGCGAGGTCGAGGTTCACGCGCACCTTCAGGTCGTCGGGGTCGTCGGACGACGGCAACGGGAAGGTGGCGAGCTCGAGGTCGGGGGCGGTCTTCGCGATCTCGCCGAGCGCCCACGGTCCCTGCAGGTACATGGCGGCCTCGCCGTTGGCGAAGGCGACGTTGCCGTCGCCGTAGCCCCGGCTCTCGGCGTCGTCGTTGGAGTAGTCGGCGAGCTGCTTCATCTTCTCGGCCGGCTCGAGGATCGTCTTCTGGAAGGAGACCTCCGAGTCGGGGCCGACCTCGGTCCCGAGCTCCTCCATCTGCTCGAGGAACTCCGGGACGTCGATCAGGCCGCCGACGGAGTAGTCGAAGTGACCCTGTCCGATGGTCCACGGGTCCTTGAACGTGCTGTAGATCGGGGTGATCCCCGCGGCATCGAGCTGGTCGCACACCGCGATCAGCTCGTCCCAGGTGGTGGGGACCTCGAGCCCGTTCTCCTCGAAGATCTCGACGTTGTAGATGACGGATGCCGCGGCCACCGAGTACGGGAGGACGCTGGTGCGACCCGGATAGGTGGCGTACTGGTCGACGAGCTCCTGCACCTCGGGGCGGATGCGGTCGGCCTCGGGCATGTCGGAGAGGTCGGAGAGCGCGCCGCGCTCCATGAACCGAGCCATCTCGTAGTTGTAGTTCAGCAAGCCGACGTCCGGCGGGTTGCCGCGGAGGAAGCCGGCCGAGAGGTTCGACGCGGTGTCGAGGGTGACGCGCACGTCGGACTGCTCGCTGTTGTATTGCTGCACGAGTTCGCGGAAGAACGGGATGGCCTCGGGCTTCGACATGTGGAAGGTGATGTCGGTCGGGCCGTCTCCGTCGGGGCCGGCGCAGGCCGAGAGGGCGAGCGCCGCGCCGAGTGCGGCGGCGACCGCGGCGACCGCCCGGCGGCGCGGCCGGGGCCGGGGCCGGGCGGGGTTCGTGCGGCGGGGTGGTGGATGCTGAGGCACGTCGTCGTCTCCTCCTCGTCGATGCCGCCCGCATCTTCAAGACTCGACGCCGACGGAACTAAATATAGAGTGTAGATTTAGTTGTTGTCGTAAATAATGGCGGAGCACTGAGGAAAGGTCAAGAGGTGGACAGAAGCGGCGCGGCCACGTCACCACAGGTGCTCCGCCGAGTGAACGCGCAGCGAGTGCTCGAGCACGCGTGGCGGACGGGACCCTTCACGGCGAGCGACGTGATGGCCGCGACCGGGCTGACCCGCTCGACCGCGATCGGGGTCTGCGACGACCTCGTCGCCCAGGGCTGGCTGGAGGAGCTGCACGATGCGCGCGCGGCGGGCGACTACACGAAGGGCCGCCCCGCCCGCCGCTACGCGCTCCGGGAGCGGGCGGCGCTGGTGGCCGCGATCGACGCGGGCTACGACCACGTCGCCGCGACCGTCTCCGACCTTCGCGGCGTCGCGCTCGGTCGCAGCCGTGCGGAGATCCCCTCCGCAGCCCCCGGCGACGTCGAGCGACTCGCGGATGCCGGTCAGCGGCGCGAACTGGCCGCGACGGCCCTGCGCGACGCGATGGCGGAGGCGGCCGCGGCCGGCGCCGGCGACGCCGGCCTCCTCGCCCTCACCATCGCCGTGCCGGCGCCCGTCGACGCCGCGGGCCGCTCCCCCGGCGACAACCCGTACTGGCGCCTCGCCAACCCGGACTACGCGCAGGAGTTCGCCGCGGCGGCGCCCATCGTCACGATCGAGAACGACGCCAACCTCGCCGCGATCGCCGAGGCGTTTGCGCCCGACGGAGGCGGACAGGACACCGATTCGTTCATCGCCCTGATCGTCGGCGAGGGGATGGGCGCCGGGTTCATGATCGACCGGCGCCTGATCCGCGGCCGCCGCGGCGGCGCCGGCGAACTGCGCTTCCTCGACCACGTCGACGGGGTGCGCTCCGCAGACGGACTCGCGCTGCTCGCGCGTCGCTGGGCCGTGAACGCGATCCGCGAGGGGCTGCCGACGGACAGCCCGCTCGGTGCGCTCGACCCGGCGACGCTCGGGGAGGCGGATGTCTCGCGCGCCGCCCTGGCCGGCGATCCGGCGGCCGAGGCGATCATCGACCGCCTCGCCGATCGCCTCGCGCGCATCTGCCTGGTGCTCGGCGACCTGCTCGACGTCGAGCGGATCATCGTCAGCGGCGCCGCGGCCTCGTCGCTGCCCGAGGTGATCGCGCGGGCGGCGGGGATCCTCGACCGCAGCGACGATCCCTCGGCGCCGGAGCTTCGGACCTCACGCCTCGGCGAGGCCTGCGTCACCGTCGGCGCGATCGCGCACGCGCTCGACCTCGTCCGCGAGCGCGCCCTCGAGATCCGCCCGTCGCGTCGCAGCGCCACCTGACCCTTCCCCGGCATGCGGCCGCCCGGCAGGATGGACGGCATGCCGCGACCCGACGACCTCGCCGCCCTCATCCGCGCGTTCGCCGACGAGGCCGAGACGACCGATCCCGCCGCCCCGGTGCGGTCGACGATCTGGCCGACGGCCGGCGACCTCGTCGACCACCTCGGCCAGATCCAGCGCTGGGCCGCCGAGCAGGTGCGCACCGGGTCGCCCGCGGTCCGGGGCGCCTTCCGGCGACCGGATGACGCGGACCGCGTCGACTGGTTCCGCGAGGGCGCCGAGCGCCTGCTCCGCGCACTCGCCGACGCCGACCCCGACCGGCCCGTGCCGGCGCTCTACGGCGCGAGCGGCACCGCGGCGTGCTGGCAGCGGCGGATGGCGCACGAGGGCGCGAAGCACCTGTGGGACCTGCGCACGGCGGTCGACCCCGACCCGCGGTTCCCCGCCGAGGTGGGCGCGGCCGGCCGGGCCGACGCCGTCGACGAGTTCGGGGAGGTCTTCATGGCGGAGGCGCGACGCCGCGGCATCCGCGCGCTTCCCGGGTCGGTCGGGCTCACCGCCGTCGACTCGGACGACGCGTGGCTCGTGTCGCCCGACTGGGTGCTCGGCCGGGCGAACGGCGGCGACGCGACGCCCGCCGCCTCGATCGTCGGCGAGGTGGGCGACCTGGCCCTGCTGCTCTGGGAGCGCGCCGAGCTGTCGACCCCCGGGCGCTTCGTCGTCGAGGGCGACGTCGCCGCCGCGACGGAGCTCGCCACGACGCCCGTGCACCTCTGACCGCCCGGGACCCGTCGGCCCGGCCGGCGGCGACCCGGGGCGGCTACGCGGCCGGCCCGAGGCCCACCCGGTCGGGCACCGCCCTCACCACGCCGGGCAGCCACTCGTGCACGTCGGGCCACGCCCGCGCGGTCGGCAGCCCGTGGATCAGCGCGGCGGGCGAGGCCGCCCCCGGCGCCCACGGGATCACGCGATTCGGCGAGGCCGCCGCGAGCACGCCCAGCCACCAGTGCCGCCAGGTGCCGCGGATCGCCTCGGGCTCGACGACGACGTAGTAGTCGGGCACGCGGATCTCGTGCCGGTCGATCGCGTCGACGAGGTGCTCGATCTCGAGCTGCAGCACGCCGAGGGTGGCGCGTTCGTCGTAGAACTCGACCCAGGCGGATGCGACGTGGCCGAGCGGGTCGCGGTCGTGCACGACGTACGGTGCGTCGGAGGTGGTGGTCCACGTGACGACCTCGGCGTCGGTGGCATCCGTCATCGCGGCGAACGACGCGGTCTCGACGTTCGGCAGCCCGGCGAGGGACGTGATCGCGGTCGTCGCCTCCTCGCCGACGACGACCAGGGTGGTGCTTCCCGGTGCCTCCATTTCCGGATCATACGTCCGGACCGACCCCGCTCGGCCGGGAGGCTCCCAGCGCGTCGCGCTCCGGCTCGCCGCCTCAGCCGGCGAGGCGCACGAGGTCGGCGGCCGCGTCGAGGCCGTCCCGCACCTCGGCGAAGGGCGCGCCACCCACGGTCAGCACTTCCCACGCGGCATCCGCGCGCTGCAGCTCGGACATCGAGAGGTTGTCGAGCCGCGGGTAGTGGCGAGCGTCGTGGCCGCTGATCTCGGCCAGCACGTGGCGGACCAGCGTGCCGTGGGCGACGGCGAGCACCCGGGCGCCGGCGTGCTCCGCCGCGACGCGCTCGAGCCCGCGCAGGCCGCGGGGCCCGACGTGCTCGTCGGCCTCCTTGCCGGGGAACGCGCGGCCCGGCCAGCGGGCGTCGATCTCGGCGACCAGCGTGCCCTCGGCCGCGCCGAAGTCCTGCTCGACGAGGTCCTCGTACGTACCGCCGAGGGGCAGGTCGAGCCCGCGGGAGAGGATCTCGGCGGTCTCGCGCGCGCGCGGCCGAGCGTCGAGCTGACGACGACGTCCCACTCCGTCCGGACGAGGCGCGCCGAGGCGGCGGCGGCCTGCGCACGGCCCGTCGCGTTCAGGGGGATGTCGGTGCGCCCCTGCCTCAACCCGTCGAGGTTCCAGTCGGTCTGTCCGTGGCGGACGAGGGCGAGGCGCATGGTTTCCAGCCTAGGTCGCGGCCGCTGAGCGGATGCCGGATGCGCCACGTTCGCGCCCTCGACGCCGCATCCGGGTCCCGATAGCGTGGCCCCGAGGAGAGGGGCGGCCGTGGGAAGGCTCGAGGTCGATCTGTTCACCACACTCGACGGCGTGTACCAGGCACCGGGGTCGCCGGAGGAGGACCCGTCGGGTGGGTTCGAACACGGCGGATGGCAGGCGCCGTACATCGACGAGGTGTCGGGGGCGGTGATCGGTGCCGGGATCGAGCGCCTCGACGCCCTGCTGCTCGGACGCACGACGTACGACATCTTCGCCGGGTACTGGCCGGATCACGCCGACACCCCGATCGGCGCGACGTTCGAGCGGGTGCCCAAGTTCGTCGCCTCCCGCACGCTCGCCGAGCCGACGTGGACCGGGACGACGGTCGTGACGGATGTCGCGGCCGAGGTCCCCGCGCTGAAGGAGCGGTTCGACGAGATCCACGTCATCGGCAGTGGCGCGCTCGCGCGATCGCTGCTCGCCGCCGGCCTCGTCGACCGGCTGAACCTGTTCGTCTACCCGATCGCGTTCGGCACGGGCAAGCGGCTGTTCGACACGGGCGCGGTGCCGGCCGCGTTCACCCTCGCGCAGGCTCCCGTCGCGTTCCCGAAGGGAGCGATCTCGCTCGTCTTCGAGCCGGCGGGCGCGCCGGTCACCGGCCTCCGGATGGGCGACTGAGCCCGATCAGTCGAGCTCCTGGAACAGGGTGAGCTGCAGCCCGGCGGGCCCGCGCAGGCGCGCGTTCACCGACCGCCACGGCGTCTCGCGGGCCGTCGCCTCGAGTTCGGCGCCGCCCTCGACCAGCTCGTCGGCCACCGATGCCGCGTCGTCGACCTCGAGCGCCACCCGCAGCCGGTCGCTCCGACCGCCGTCGGTCTCGACCCGGTCGATGAATCGGACCTGCGCGGGATTCGACAGCTCGAGCGTCGCGCGCCCCGCGTCGAGGATCACTACCTCGGCGCCGTCGGGCCCGCTGTACGCCTCGGCCTCGGGCATGCCGAGCACGTCGCGGTAGAACCGCAGCGCCTCGTCGAAGTCGGCGGCCTCGACGACCAGCCGCAGCTGTCGCACCCGGCCCCGTTCGTCGCCCATGGAGCACTCCCCTCGTTCAGCCGCGCAGGAGCCCGCGCAGCGCCTGGATGGTGTCGGCCTCGCCGGCCGGCTTGTCGTCGCGGTAGCGCTTGACGCGCGCGAACCGGAGCGCGACGCCGCCCGGGTACCGGCTTGAGCGCTGCACCCCGTCGATGGCGATCTCGACGACGGTGACCGGCTCGACGAACACGGTCGACGCGGTGCGCCGGGTCTCGATCTCGGGGAACCGCTCGGTCTGGAATCGCAGCAGCTCGTCGGTGAGCCCCTTGAACGTCTTGCCGACCATCACGAACCCGCCGGGCTCGCCGAACTCGCCTTGGGGGTCGCGTGCGCCGAGGTGCAGGTTCGACAGCCAGCCGGTGCGGCGCCCCGACCCCCACTCGGCACCGAGCACCACGAGGTCGTACGTGTGGACCGGCTTCACCTTGATCCAGCTCGACCCCCGGCGCCCGGCCGCGTAGGCGGAGTCGATGCCCTTCACGAGCACGCCCTCGTGCCCGGCGGCGAGCGCCTCGCGGGAGACGCGTTCGGCGGCCTCGGGGTCGGCCGTCACCTCGCCCGGGATGCGGTGCGGCCCCGCAACCCGCTCGAGTTCGGCCAGCCGGGTCGAGAGCGGCTCGTCGAGCAGGTCGCGCCCGTCGACGTGCAGCACGTCGAAGAACCACGGATGCAGCAGCACCTCGCGCTCCACCTCGGCGCCGAAGCGCGCCATCGTGTCCTGGAACGGCCGCGGCGCGCCGTCCTCGTCGAGGGAGAGGGTCTCGCCGTCGAGGATCACGTCGCGCACCGGGAGCGCCCGCGCGACCTCGACGACCTCGGGCACGCGGTGGGTGATGTCGGCCAGGTTGCGCGTGAAGACGCGAACGTCGTCACCCGAGCGGTGCACCTGGATGCGCGCGCCGTCGAGCTTGTACTCGACCGACGCCTCGCCCACCTGCTCGACGGCGGCCGCGGCCGTGGGGGCGGATGCCGCGAGCATCGGCTGCACGGGCCGCCCCACGACGAGCCCGACCGCCTCGAGCTCGCCGGGTGCGCCGGTGAGCGCCATGCGGGCGGTCTCGCCGAGGTCGCCGGAGAGCATCGCGGCGCGGCGGACCACGTCGCCGGATCGGTCGGCGGCGCGGGCGATCGCGTCGGTCACGACCCCCTCGAGTGCCCCCGTGCGGACCTCGCCGAGCAGCACGCGGGTGACGAAGTCCTGCTCCCGCGCGGTCGCCCGCGACCCGAGCCGACGCAACGTCTGCGCCCGGGCGGCGCTCGATCCCGCCCCGGATGCCGTCGCGAGCTCGTCGAGGGCGGCGTCGAGGTCGCCGACGGCGAGCGATGCGACCTCCGCGGGCTCGCCGAGCGCCCCGGAGAGTCCGCGCCATCCGACGCCGACCCGCCCCTGTCGGGCCCGACCGACGAGGAACCCGACGGCGGGCGCGACCTCATCGGGCTCGAGTCGCACGAGCAGCTCGGCGAGCGCGTCGACCTTCGCCAGGCGCGACCGCGTCGCGGCGACGCGTTCGGCGGTGGCGACGAGCTCTTCGAGCAGCACCCGCTCATCCTCGCACCGGCCTCCGACAGCCGCCTCCGATCGAGCGCCGGCCGCCGACGAGGCGCCGCCCCGCGGCTACGACATCATCGTGCGCCCGTCGGAGAGCACCGGTGAGATGAGCCCGAACGGGTTGCCCTCGGGGTCGGCAAGATAGGCGACCCGGCCGACGCCCTCCATGTCCTCCGGCGGCTGGATGGCGCTGCCGCCGAGTTCGGTCGCGCGGGCCGCCAGGTCGTCGATGCTGCCGTCGACGCCGATGACGACGTTGCACCCGTTCACCGGCGATCCCGGGGCGGGCGCCGGGCCCTCGCGCTGCGTGAGGCCGCCGTTGATGCCGAGCCCGGGCGCCTCCGTGACGTTGTCGATCGCACCGTCGCCGGTCTCGATCGTCCAGTACGGCATGTCGCCGAACTGCGCGAATCGCCAGCCGAGCAGGTCGGAGTAGAAGTCGATGAGCCGCTGCGGCTCGCTCGCATGGATCTCGAAGTGCACGACGAGGTTGGCCATGGTCCCCCCAGGGTTCGCGTTCGAGCGTCGGCGCCCGGTCGAGCGGATGCCGCGCTCCGGATGTCCACACCGTACGGCCGGTCGCCGGCATCCGCGACCCCCGCAGGCTGATGCGAGCGCCACCTCGCTCGGCACTTGACGGAGGCCGTGGCATCCGCTGCAATATATTGCATGCCGCTGCCCGACCAGGCTCGCGCCGAACGCCCGGCGTCGCTGCGCGACTACGCGTACACGCAGCTGCGCGACGCGATCGTGGCCGGCCGTCTGGCCCCCGGCGAACGGCTCCGCGATCCCGAGCTCGAGCAGTGGCTCGGCGTCAGCCGCACGCCCATCCGCGAGGCCATCGCCCGTCTCGAGACCGCCGGCCTCGTGCAGACGCGGCGGGCGAAGCAGACCGTCGTGGCGCCCCTCGACGTGCGGACGGCGCTCGCCGCGCAGCGCATCGCCGCGACGCTGCACGCGCTCGCCGTCCGCGAGGCGGTGCCGCAGCTGACCGCCGCCGACCTCGCGGCCATGCGCGAAGCGAACGCCGCCTTCGCCGCGGCCCTACGGGCCGACGACGTCGACGCGGCGATCGCCGCCGACGACGCGTTCCACGGCATCGCGGTGCGCGCGAGCGCCGACCCGCTGCTGCCCGGCCTGCTCGAGCAGGTCACGCCCCTGCTGCGCCGCCTCGAGCGCGCGCGGTTCGGCTCCCTCGCCGGTCGTGGGTCGGTCGCCGACCACGATCGCATCATCGAGCACTGCGCCGCCGGCCGGGCCGACGAGGCGAGCCGCGCCACCCACGACAACTGGTCGACCCTCGGCCGGTTGCTCCACCTCGACGACGAGGCCCACTCCCCCATCACCGAAGCAGGAGCACCATGACCCTCGCCGACTTCCCCCGTCATCAGCTGACGTTCGGGCCGAGCCCGATCCACCCCGTCGACCGCCTCAGCGCCCACCTCGGCGGCGCCCGCGTCTGGATGAAGCGCGAGGACGTGAACAGCGGCCTCGCCTTCGGCGGCAACAAGACCCGCAAGCTCGAGTACCTCGTGCCCGACGCGCTCGCGAAGGGCGCCGACACGCTCGTCTCGATCGGCGGCGTGCAGTCGAACCACACGCGGCAGGTCGCGGCGGTCGCCGCGCACCTCGGCATGAAGGCCGTACTCGTGCAGGAGCACTGGGTCGATTGGCCCGACGCCGTCAACGACCGGGTCGGCAACATCCTGCTCTCGCGGCTCATGGGCGCCGACGTGCGGCTCTCCCCGGCCGGCTTCAGCATCGGCTTCCGCGACTCGTGGAAGCAGGCGATCGCGGATGTCGAGGCCGCGGGCGGCACGCCCTATCCGATCCCCGCCGGCGCATCCGACCACCCGCTCGGCGGCCTCGGCTTCGCGAACTGGGCCCACGAGGTGGCGGCGCAGGAGGAGGCGCTCGGCGTGTTCTTCGACACGATCGTGGTGTGCTCGGTGACCGGTTCGACACACGCGGGCATGATCGCGGGCTTCGCCGACCTCGAGCAGAACTTCGGCGGACGCCCGCGCCGCGTGATCGGCATCGACGCGTCGGCGAAGATCGACGAGACGCGCGACCAGGTGGCGCGCATCGCGCGGAACACCGCGTCGACCATCGGCCTCGGCCGCGACCTGCGCGACGACGAGATCACCGTGCTCGAGGGCTGGGCGGGCGAGCTCTACGGCATCCCGGTCGAGTCGACCGACGAAGCGATGCGGCTCACGGGCAGCCTCGAGGGCGTGATCCTCGACCCGGTCTACGAGGGCAAGTCGATGGCCGGGCTCATCGAGCTCGTCTCCTCGGGCGACATCCCGAAGGACTCGAACGTGCTCTACGCCCACCTCGGCGGCCAGCCCGCCCTCAACGCGTACTCCGGCCGCTACCACTGAGACGGATGTCACCGGCCGGCGGTACGGTCAGCGCATGGATGCACGCACCCGGGGGCGCGAGCGCCTCGCCACGGCCGCGGCCGACCTGGTCGATCGGGCCGACGTGTCGGTCGGCCGCATGTTCGGCTCCGAGGGGTACTCGGTCCGCGGCAAGCTCTTCGCCTTCGTCGCCGGCGACGGCGACCTCGTGGTGAAGCTCCCCGAGGCTCGCATCGCCGAACTCGGACTCGGCCCGATGGTCATGCGCGGCCGACCGATGCGCGAGTGGGCGGTCGTGCCCCTCTCGCGCGACGAGGAGTGGGCCGCGATCACCGCCGACGCGCTCGCGTTCGTCGACGAGACCACGCCCTGACCGGGCGACGCGGGTCCGCCTCGACGTCGACGCCTATCCTCGACGGGTGACCTCCGCCGCTCCGACCCGCGACGCCGACGTGCTCGACGCCGTCGAGTGGCGCGCCCGTGAGGCGGCGCACGCCGAACGGGCCGACGCGCTGACCTCCGCTCATCGGTCCCGCAGGGCGCGCGGCGAGGCGCACCCCATCGAGGACTTCCTCTTCACCTACTACTCCTACTCGCCCGGCCTGCTGCGCCGGTGGCACCCGGGCGCGGGCGTCGAGCTGGCGGATGCCGCGGGCACGCCGCGCGCCGAGTGGCGGTGGTACGCCCCGGGCGCCGCATCCGGCAGCCTCGTCGTCGACGCCGAGGGGATGCGGCGCGAGAAGGGCGCGATGGTCGGGCTCGTCGAGCGGATCCTCGCCCGCACGGCCGCGCGCCCCGGGCAGTTCGGCTGCTTCGGCCTGCACGAGTGGGCGATGGTCTACCGCCAGCGCGAGCACCGGCACCCCGTGCCGCTCCGGCTCGGGCAGGCGGCCACCGACGAGGTCGTCGAGGCGCACGACATCCGCTGCACCCACTTCGACGCGTTCCGGTTCTTCACGCCGGATGCCGCGCCCCGCAACCGCTTCGCCCCCACCCGCGAGACGCAGCCCGACCTCGAGCAGCCCGGCTGCCTGCACGCCGGCATGGACGTCTACAAGTGGGCGGTGAAGCTCGGCCCGCTCGCTCCGGGCGAGGTGCTGCTCGACGCGTTCGAGCTCGCACGCGACATCCGGTACCTCGACATGCAGGCGTCGCCGTACGACATGGCGCCCTGGGGCGGCGAGCCGGTGCGCATCGAGACGCCCGAGGGCAAGGCCGAGTACGTGCGGCGGCAGCGCGGCTTCGCCGAACGGGCGAACCTGCTCCGCGCACGGCTGCTCGCGGCGGCGGGTCCCCGGCCGGGGCCGGCCACTCGCGGAGCCTAGGCTCTGACCATGGAACGCGTGCTGCCGGGCGTGCTCGCGCTGATCGTCGGCGCGGCGGTCATCGTGCTCGCCATCGTTCCGATCGTCGCGGCCTCGTACCGACGACGGGAGGGGTTCTCGGCCGCACGGCTGGTCGCGTGGCTGGCGCTCATCGTCTACCTGGTCGGGCTGTGGGCCTACACGCTCACGCCGATCCCCGCGACGACGGCGTACGCGTGCGTCGGCGCGGAGCTGAACCCCTTCGCCGACGTGGCCGAGATCTTCCGGCTCGCCGACGGCGGCAACCCGCTGCGCAACCCCGCGGTGCAGCAGATCGCCTTCAACGTGCTGCTGTTCATGCCGCTCGGCGCCTTCGTCGTGCTGCTCAGCCGACGCGGCGTGGTCACGGCGACCGTCGTCGGACTCGGCGGCTCCCTCCTCATCGAGCTGACGCAGCTCACCGGGGTGTGGGGCCTGTTCCCCTGCGCCTACCGCCTCTTCGACACGGGCGACCTGGTCACGAACACCCTCGGGGCAACCCTCGGCGCCCTGGCCGCCCTGCCGTTGCGCGCACGCCGCCGTGGCCGCGAGGGAACCGGAGCCGCGCCGGCTCGCGTCACCGCCGGCCGCCGCCTCATGGGGATGCTGATCGACGTGATCGTGGTCGCGACGACGCAGGCCGTCGTCGAACTGGTGATCCTGGTCGCGTCCGAACGGCTCGGCGACGGGCTCCCGGAATGGACGACGCCCGTCGGAGTGCTCGCGTCGCTGCTTCCCCAGGCGGTGTCGGTGGGGGCGACGGCCTCCACGTTGGGCGAGCACGTGGTGCTGGTGCGCGGGCGCGAGCGCCGCATGCCCGCCTGGCTGGCGCGGCCGATCCGATTCGCGGCGGGCATCGGCGGCTTCGTCGCCCTCTCGACGCTGGGCGGCCCATGGGCCGACCTGTTCGCGGTCGTGTCGATCATCGCCGTGTTCGCCTCGCGCGGTCGCCGCGGGCTGGCGTCGACGCTCTCCGGCATGGACGCGGACGTCGTGGCGGCGCGCGCTCCCGGCCGCGAGCCCGCCCGCGGCTAGTCTCCTGCCATGACGACTCCCGAAACCTCCCCCGCCCCGGCCACCGAACGGTGGAACGTCTAGGCCATCGTCGCGTTCATCACCGTGTGGTTCACCGGCATCCTCGGCCTCGTCTTCGGCTACATGGCGCTCTCGCAGATCAAGCGCACCGGCGAGCGCGGGCACGGTCTCGCGCTGGCGGCCGTGATCCTCGGGTGGATCGGCGTGCTGATCGGACTGGCGATCCTGATCCTGGTGCTGGTCACCGGCGGCCTCTACATCGCCAACTCTCAGGGCTGACCGGGGCGGCGCGTGAACGCCGTGCTCGTCGGCGCGATCTCGGTCGTGCTCCTGAACGTCTACGCGCTGCTGCTCATCGTCCTCCGCGCCCGCGTGTACCGGGTGCCGCTCTACCGGCCGATGGTGCTGAACGTCGGCCTGTCGTTCCTTCCGGTGATCGGGGCCGTCGGGGCGTTCGCCCTCCTGCTCGCGCTCGTCCCGCTGTTCGCCGCGCTCCCCGTGGCGGTGTCCGGCGCGGCGCCGGCACTCGAGTGGACCTACCTCGTCGTCGCGACGGCGCTCTGGGTGCTGTTCTTCCCGAACTCGATCTACCTCATCACCGAGCTGAACTTCAGCCACCGCGGTGCCGACGACCCGGTGCCGTTGTGGTTCGACATCGTCCAGACGCTGACCCTGACCCTCTCCGGCATCGCGAACGCCGTCTTCAGCCTCGCGTTCGTGCAGACCGCCTTCATCGTGATCGTCGTCGACCCGGCATCCGTGTCGTCGGGCCCTCCGGCCGGCAGCTGGTGGTTCGCCGCCGCCGTGATCGTCCTGGGCGCCGTGGGCGTGCACCTCGGCCGGTACCTCCGGTTCAACAGCTGGGACGTGCGGCATCCTGCGTCGATGGTCGCGAAGACGCGCGAGTACTTCTCGGGCGACGGCCGGATCGCGGAGGCGGCCGGGTTCATCGCCTCGCATGCGGTGCTGCTCGCGCTCGTGTACGTGCCCGTGTACCTCGCCGCGTACGAGGCGCTGGGGACGAGCGTCGGATGACTCCGTGGCTGGGCGGTGCCCGTGCACCCGCTCGGGGCACTGCGCGAACGGATGCCGCGGTGCTAGCCTCGCCACGAGTACGCCCGTCGCCCGCGCGGCGGGCGTGAGTGGGCCCGAGGGCCGCACGCTCCGATCGAACGGGAGGCACCATGCCCGGATCCGACGACCTCGTCGCCGGCGCACCCGCCTGGGTGGACGTCAGCACGACCGACCTCGATGCGACCGTCGCGTTCTACGGCGACCTGTTCGGCTGGGAGGCCGAACGCGGCGACGAGGAGCGGTACGGCGGGTACGTGACGTTCCGGCACGAGGGGAAGCGGGTCGCCGGCGCGGCGCGGCGGCAGGAGGGCGATCCGGCTCCCCCGCACTGGACGGTCTACCTGCTGTCGTACAACGCGGCGGCGACGTCGCGCACGATCGCCGAGGCCGGCGGCACGGTGCTGTTCGACCCCCTCGACATCCCCGACCTGGGCGTGATGGGCCTCGCGATCGACGCGACCGGCGCGGTGGTCGGGTACTGGCAGCCGGGCGGTATGGCCGGCTTCGAGGCGTTCGGCGAGGTCGACACCGCCACGTGGTTCGAGCTCGCGGCGAGCGACTTCGACGCGGCCGAGCGGTTCTACGCGCACGCGTTCCACTGGGAGATCGAACGGGGCGAGGGCGAGCCCCGCTACGCCGTCTACCGCCACGGGGGGCGCAACCACGCCGGCATCCTCGACGCGGGCGGGCTGGTCGGCGACGACCTTCCGCCCTCGTGGAGCGTGGCCTTCGGGGTCGCCGACGTCGAGGCCGCGGTCGAGCGCGCGGTCGCCGCCGGCGCGCGCCTCGTGGTGCCGCCGGGCGACCTGCCGGGAGGGCGCCGAGCGGCGCTCACCGACCCGACGGGCGCCGAGTTCGCGGTGGCAGCGCGGGCCGTCGAGGCCTGACGGGTCGGGCCGGAGCCGGGCGGGCGGGCGGGCGTCGCGCCTACCCGAGCAGGTGCGCCTCCCCGGCGACCCGCACGGCCGAGACCTTGTCGCGCACGCCGAGCTTGCGGTACGCGTGCTCGAGGTGCTTCTCGACCGTCCTCGGCGAGATGCCGAGCTTCGCACCGATCGCCGAAGAGGTGAGGCCGCGCGCGACGCCCGCGAGGATCGCCAGCTCCCTCGCCGAGAGGCTCCCGTGCAGGAGCGCCTCGGTCTCGCGGGCACGACGGCTGCGCGCGTGGCGGTCCAGCGCGCGCAGCAGCGGCTGGAGGCGCCTCGCGAGCTCGAGGTCGTCGTCCGAGTAGGCATCGGCCGCAGGCCGTCCGATCACGAGCATGCGCTGCCGACGCCGCGACGACTCGACGGGGATGCAGAGCTCCTCGACGAGGTCGATCCGGCGGAGCACGTCGAGCACCTCGAGCGCGGCAGCGCCGCGACGGAACTCGGACGGCAACTCGGTGAGCGAGACCGGGTCGGCGGACCCCGTGGCCGCGTACCACGCGGCGACGGGATGCGCGTCGAGCAGCGGCGTCTGCATCGAGGGCCGCAGCAGCTCGAGCGCTTCGTCGAGCGGGCGTCCGGCGAACTCCGGCTCGCCGCGGGCGGTCCCGTCGGCGACCACCAGTCCCGAGGCGTCGCGCGCGCAGACGATCACGACCCCCGAATCGAAGGCGGTCATCAGGTGCCCGTGGAGCGTCGCATCCAGCCCGGTCCCGTCGAGCCGACCCTGCGCGATCAGCTCGGCGACCACGGCGACCCAGTCCGCGACGCGCGCGTCGACTGAGCGCATGCCCGTCAGGCTAGTCCCGCGCGCCCGCGCCCGGTGCGGATTCCGCGCATTCGTCCCCCGCGAGGGGTGCGTGGATCTGCGTATCGACCGGCGCAGGGCGCCGAGCGTAGATTCGAGGCGACCCGGCAGGGCACGCGGAGCGCACCATGGACCTCGCCAACGACTTCACCGCGAATCGGACGCAGTACGGCGGAGACGTCTGGCTGCAGCGCGACCTCGAACGGCGGCGCATGGTGCTCGAGCGGCAGGACGCCGCGCATCCGCCCGCACGGCACCTCGAGGAGCACCGGTTCCGCCTGCACATCCACCGCCTGCACTGGCCCCACCGCCACGCGCACGCCATGGTGCCGATCGGTCGCTGACCCGCCGCGTCGTCCGGGCGGCGTCGTGCGGCGCCGGACCCCCGAGTTGAGGTTCGGGCGGCCTTCGCGCATGCTCGACTGATGCGCCCGACCGCCGCGTCCGCCCGCCGACGCCGACTCCGCCCGGCCCTCGTCGCCTCCGCGTTGGTGCTCGCCCTGGGCGCACTGGCCGGATGCGCCACGCCGTCACCGTCGACGCCGCCCGCCCCGCTCACCGACGCGGAACGCGAGCAGGCGCTGCAGGACGGCATCGCGGAGCTCGACGGCGTGGCCTCGGTCGACATCGGCGGCGTCGAGCCGCGCGACGAGAACCCGCGGTTCACGACGGTGACGATCGAGCCGGATGCCGCGCCGAAGGCCGTGCTCGCGGCATCCGACGGCATCGCCCTGCTCGCCGACGACCTCGAGTGGGAGGACCCGATCACCATGCGGGCGGATCCCCCCGTCGATGGCGCGACGACGGGCGCGCCGGTGAGCGCCGACCCCTGGTGGTCGATCGAGGTGCATCCGACGACGGATGCCGCCGTGACCCGCGGCGCGCTCGCCGGGCTGCTGCTCGCCTCCGAGGTCGACGGCGTCGTCGGGCTCTCGTTCGTCGACGGCTGGCCGTACGCCGTGCTGCTCGAACCCGACCGGGTGACCGAGCGCTTCGACGAACTGCGCCGGACGCCGCTGTTCGAGCGCGGCGGCACGTTCACGCTCCGCGACGACCAGCGGTGGCTGAAGTTCGCCTACGCCGAGGGGCTCACCTCGCCCGAGCTGATCGACGAGCTGGCCGCGATCTCGGAGGAGTACCCGCACGCCGAGGTGCTGCTCGAGGGACCCGGACGCCCCGCGGTGCTCGTCGCGAAGGTGACGACGGCGGAGGCGGAGGCGATCGCCGCCCGCCTCGCCGACCCCGCGCTCGTCGCGGGTACCGAGGCGGGCGCGCCCGCCATCGCGTGGCAGGTCACCTCGCCTGATGGGGACGGTCCCGGCCGGTGGGAGGGCGTGGTCGGCGCGGCCTGACCCCGGCGGCCCGGCCCCGCGGGATCACCGCCCGATGATCGCGTTCACGCGGTCGGGACCGACTGCCGCGACCGCCGCCGGCAGCCGAGCGCGGAGTCCCCGGTCGGCGGTGACGACGAGCACGCGTTCGCCCCGGCCGACCGCGTCGACGGCCGCCTCGACGATGGCGCTGTCGCCGTCGGCGGGTGCGGCGACCACCTCGACGCCCACGGGCGCCGTCGCCTCCCGCGCCCGGCCCTCCACGACGGCGACGACCCGGGCGACGGTGACCGACTCGCCGTCGAGCTCCATCGCCGCACCGTCGAGGCGCGGCATCCGCTCGAGCAGGCGCGTCGCCGCGGCGGCGCGGTCGCGCCACCATCCGTCGGGCCTCGACCCCATCACGTTGGCCACGTCGACGACGACCGTGATCGGCCGAGCGGATGCCGCGTGCCCGCCCGCCACGCTCACTCCAGCTTGAGCGGCAGCAGCTCGCCGCCGGTCTGGCAGTCGGGGCAGTACTGCGCGGTGGTGCTCCCGAACGTGAAGTCGCGGATCGTGCCGCCGCACTCCCCCGGACACGGCTCGCCCGCCCGCCCGTGCACGCGCATCGCGGCGACCTTCGCCGCCTTGAGCTCGGCGATCGGGATGCCTCGACGCGCCTCGATGGCCGAGCGGATGACGCCGACGGTCGCCTCGTACAACCGGTCCAGCGCGTCGCCGTCGAGCGCGGCCGCGTGCACCACGGGCGAGAGGCGCGCCGCGAACAGGATCTCGTCGGAGTAGGCGTTGCCGATGCCGGCGAGCGACTCCTGCTCCTGCAGCACCGCCTTGACCTGCTTGCGGCGCCCCCGGAACGCGCGGTCGAAGTCGGCGCGGGCGAACGACGCATCGCCCGGGTCGGGACCGAGCTTCGCGACGGCGGGCACCTGCGCGGGATCGTCGACGACCCAGGCGCCCAGCGAGACCCATCCGCCCGCGTCGGTGAGCTCGAGCGTGCGGTCGTCGTCGAACCGGATGGCGGCGAGCGCCGGGGGCGGGGCGGCGTCGGCGCCGGCCGAGCCGGGGCCGGCCGCAACGGTTCCGGCCGCGCCGGTCCCGGCCGCGCCGCTGCTGGCCGCGCCGGGGTCGGCCGCGCCGGTTCCAGCCGCGCCGGGATCGGCCGCGCCGGCGTTCGCCGCGCCGGGATCGGCCGCGCCGGCGGCATCCGGGTCGCCATTCTCGACCACCCACCGCGCCCACCCGTGCCGGCCGAGCGTCACGACGAGATGGGAGCCGCCATCGACGGCGACATCGATGAGCTTGCCCCGGCGGCGGACGGCCGCGACGCGCCGGCCGATGAGCGTCTCGAGTGGTCGGGCCCGGGTCTTCTGCACGCGGAACTCGACGACGTCGACCTCGGCGACGGCGCGCCCGCGCAACTCCGCATCGAGCTCGTCGGCGAGCGCCTGCACCTCGGGCGATTCGGGCATGCCGCCAGCCTCCCAGACCGCGCCGCCCCCCAACACCCCTCACGGCGCACCTCCTCACGCCGCTCCTCCTCACCCCCTCACCCTCCCGCCCCACGCCCCACGCCCCACGCCCCACGCCCGCCCTTCTCGCGCACAAACGGTGCCTTCGCACCGCGCGAGAGCCCCCATTACTCCACGAAACCCACCGTCGCCCCCGGTCGCAGTCCACGCCGCCGCGCGGGCCCCGCGGGGGCGGCACCGCCCGCCCCGGCGCCGTTTCGTGCAGTAATGGGGCCTTCGCGGCGTGCGAGAACCCCGATTACTGCGCGAGAGGTGAGTCCCTTCCGCTGGCGCTGTACGGTGTGACAGGATGCTGGACATGCGTACAGCATCCGAGGCAGAGCGTCCTGCGGCGAGCGACCTCACGGCTCGCGCCCGCATCGTGCAGAGCGCGTTCGACCGCTTCGCCGCGCACGGCTTCGAGGGCGCGACGGTGCGCGACATCGCCCGGCACGCCGGCGTCAGCACGGCGCTCGTGACCCACCACTTCGGCACCAAGCAGGCGCTGCGCGAGGAGTGCGACGCGCGCGTCGCCCGCTTTATCGCCGAGAAGCAGGACGCCGCCGCGGCATCCGACGTGCTCGGCGAGGTGCTCGGCACGTACGGACCGTACCTCGCGCGCATGCTCGGCGACGGCGGCGCGGCATCCGACGCCCTGTTCGCCCGGCTGCTCGAGGTGGCGCGCGCGATGGTCGCCGACGGCTCGGCGAGCGGATGGCTCCGCGCATCGCGCGACCCCGAAGCGCAGGCGGCGACCCTGGTCGTGCTCGGCGTCGCCCCGTTCCTCATGCTCGGTCCGCTCACGGCGTGGGCCGGCGGCGACCCTGGCGCGGCGCTCGGTCGGCTCTCGGTGCCGCTCGCCGAGCTCTACTCGCACGGGCTCACGACCGACGAGCGGCTGCTCGATGCGACCGGCGCCGACACGACCGCTGCCGCCTCCTCGGCCACCCCCACGGCCACCCCCACTGCCGCCACCGCCACTCCCACCACCACCGAGGAGACGACCCGATGAGGATGCTCCTGGTCACCGCCGGATCCCGCGGCGACGTCGAACCCTTCGCCGCGCTCGCGCGCCGGGCAGCGGCATCCGGACACGAGGTGCACCTGGCGGCGCCCGATCACTCGGGCGTCGACCTGTCGGGCATCGACGTGCGCAGCCTCGGAGTCGACTTCTCGGCGATGATCCAGTCGCAGGGCGTGTCGCCGATGGCGGCGATGCGCAACCTCCGCGAGGTGGTGCGCCCCGTGATGCGCGGCGTGATCGTGAACGCGGCGAAGGCGGCGGCCGACCTCCGGCCCGACGTCATCGTGTGGCATCCGAAGGTGCTCTCGGCGCCCGTGGCAGCCGACGCGCTGGGCGTGCCGCACGTGGTCGTCGAGCCGGTGCCGGCGATGACGCCGACGCGCGAGTTCTCCACGATGACCGCGCGAGATCTCGGTCCGGTGCTGAACCGGCTGAGCTACCGCGCCGCCGCGGGGGCCGGGGCGATGTTCGGCCGCGAGGTCGACGAGGCGGCGGCGGTCTTCGGCTCGCGCCGGCCGCGGCACTCCTCGCCGCCCGCGGCCCGCCTGATCCCGATCAGCCCCGCCATCCTCGGACGCCCCGCCGACTGGCCCGACACCGTCGCGCTGACCGGCCCGTGGCGGTCGCCCGCCGGGTGGACGGATGCCGCGGCCCCGATCGACGCCGACCTCGACGCCTTCCTCGCCGCCGGCTCGGTGGCGTACGCCGGTTTCGGCTCCATGGCGGCGGGCGACCCCGCGGCGCGCGGTCGCGAGCTCGTCGGCGCCGCGCGCGCCCGCGGCATCCGCCTGCTCGTCGCCACCGGGCTCGGCGGCATCGACGTGCCGCGCGACGTCGACGGCGACGACGTGCTCGTCCGCCCCTCGGTCGACCACGCGTCGGTGCTGCCGCGTACCGTCGCCGCCGTCCACCACGGGGGCGCCGGCACGGTGCACGCGGCGATGGCGGCGGGCAGCGTCTCGGTGATCGTGCCGTTCATCGCCGACCAGCCGTTCTGGGGCGCGCACCTGCACCGTCGGGGGCTCGGCCCGGCCGCCATCCGGCCGAAGCGGCTGACCGCCGAGCGCCTCGCCGCAGCGCTGGTCGAGGTGCCGCGGTACGGGGCGGCCGTGGCATCCGTGGCCGAGCGGATGTCGCACGAGGACGGCGCCGGCGAAGCGGTGCGGGTGCTCGAGCGCGTCGCCTGAGCTCGGTGCCGGGCCCGATCGGGCGCGAAATCCGGGCGCGCGGACGCGAACAGGGGCATGCTGGACCCATGAACGACCGCGAGGAGTTCCTGAACTGGGTGTACACGTCGCTCGCGCAGGCCGAACGGGCGCTGTTCGACGGCGATGCCGGCCCGCGCAAGCGGATCTGGTCGAGCGAGGAGCCGGTGAGCGTGCTCGGGGCGTGGCGCACCGCGTCGAACCGGCCCGAGCTGGTCGAGGCGTTCGAGGTGCTCGCGACGAGCTTCTCGGACTGCACGAACTACGCGATCGAGCTCGTCACGTGGGACGTGCGCGGCGACCTGGCGTACACCGTCGGGTACGAGCGCGTGTCGACCACGATGGATGGCACGAAGCGCGACTTCACGATTCGGGCGACCCAGGTGTACCGCCGCGAGGCGGACGGCTGGAAGGTCGTGCACCGGCACGCCGACGCGATCTCGTCGGCGGTCTGACGGCCCGGGCCGGCGCGCGCGCCCGCGCGCGTGCGTGCGGCGCCCTGCGGCGGCATCTCGTGCAGTATCCGAAGCATCTCGTGCAGTATCGGACGGTTTCCATGCGAGCGAATGCCCCGTTTCTGCACGAGATCCCGCGCGTGCGTGGGGCGGGTCAGCGCGAACGGGCGGCACGCCGGAGCCGGGACTGCGGGCGCGCGGGCGACGTCGAAGGTCAGCAGGGTGCCCAGACCCGGGACTCACGAACGGGCACACCCATGGGCCCTCCGACCCGGTCGGCGCGCGGGCCGGGCACTAGCGTCGCGCCATGACCGATTCCGCACCCGCCCCGCAGACCGAACGCTGGAACACCTTCGCGATCATCGCCTTCGTGACCGTCTGGTTCACCGTCATCCTCGGCCTCGTCTTCGGCCACCTCGCGCTGTCGCAGATCTCGAAGACCGGCGAGCGCGGACGAGGGCTCGCACTGACGGCCGTCATCGTCGGCTGGCTCGCCGTGGTGACCGGCGCGCTCGTGCTGATGTTCTTCCTGATCTGGGGCGGTCTGGCGCTCTCCAGCACCTCCGGCTGAGCCCTGCGCCCGCCGGTCGCCGCCGCCGCGCCCCGGCCCCGGCCCGCGCCCCGCCCGCCGCGCCCCGCCCCGCCCGGGCGGGATCTCGTGCAGCAACGGACGTTATCCGGCGTGCCAGAGGCCCATCTTCTGCACAAGATCGGCGCGGGAGGAGGGGTGTGGCGTGGGGCGGGGCGGGGCGGGAGGAAAGGCCGCAGCGTCAGGCGGCGGCGCGGTCGGACTCCGAGGGGCGTGCGGCGTCGG